>JAVFAQ010000255.1:0-4760 GCA_034002325.1 Flavobacteriales bacterium
CACGTCGTATGTCCCGGTGGACCTTTTCACCTTCCTGGGAGGATCGCCACATAACGGCGGCTCTTGGACCGGCCCGAACGGCGCGTTCAACGGCACCTTCGATCCCGCCATCGACGATGCCGGCACGTACACGTACACCGTCGCGGGGACGGTGCCTTGTGCCGATGACCTGGCCACCGTGAACGTGATCGTGCATGCCGCTGCGGATGCGGGAACGGACGCGGCCATCACCTTGTGTACTTCGGCCGCTCCGGTGGACCTGTTCAGCGTCTTGGGCGGAACGCCACAGACCGGCGGCACGTGGTCCGGCCCGAACGGCGCCTTCAGCGGCACCTTCGATCCCGCCACCGATGATGCCGGTACGTACACGTACACCGTCACGGGCACGGCGCCCTGTGCCGATGACCTGGCCACCGTGAACGTGGTGGTGCATGCCGCTGCGGATGCGGGAGCGGACGCGAGCACCACGCTGTGCTCTTCGGATGTCCCGGTGGACCTTTTCACCGTGCTGGGCGGTACGCCACAAACCGGCGGCACGTGGGCCGGCCCGAACGGCGCCTTCAGCGGCACCTTCGACCCCGCCACCGATGATGCCGGCACGTACACCTACACCGTGAGCGGCACCGCCCCTTGTGCCGATGCCGCCGCCACCGTCACCGTGGCCGTCACCGCCACGATCACCGCCGGCGATGATGCCGCCATCGACCTCTGCGCCAACGATGCCCCGATCGACCTGATCGATGTGCTGGGCGGCGCGCCCGATCCCGGCGGCACATGGAGCGGGCCGGCCGGGGCCTTCAGCGGCACCTTCGATCCCGCCACGCACGCGCCCGGCGGCTATGTGTACACCGTGGCCGGCACCGCACCGTGCGCCGATGCCTCCGCCACCGTGACCGTGGGCGTGGAAGTGCTGCCGGATGCCGGCGTGTCCGCTGACGTGGTCCTCTGCGCCAATGACGGGCCGGTGGACCTGTTCACCGTGCTGGGCGGCACGCCCCAGGTCGGCGGCACGTGGGCAGGCCCGAACGGCGTGATCAGCGGCATCTTCGACCCGTCCGTGGACGCACCGGGCGACCATGTGTACACCATCGCCGGCACATACTGCCCCGATGCCGTGGCCACGGTGCATGTGTCCGTGGAAGCCGCGCCCTTCGCCGGCACCGATGCGGCCACGACGATCTGCATGCCGCACGGCCCCGTGGACCTGCTGCCCCTGCTGGGCGGCGCCGACCCCGGGGGCACGTGGACGGGGCCGCCGGGCCAGCAGTCGTACACCATGCCGCTGGACCCCGCCGTGGCCGTGAGCGGGAACTACACGTACATACTGAGCGGCGGGGCGTGCCCGGACGATGCCGCGACGGTGACCGTCACCATCGTGCAGGCCCCGCAAGCCGGACAGGGCGGGCCGCTCGCGATCTGCTCGAGCTCCGAACCCACTTCGCTCTTCGACGGGCTTACCGGCACGCTCGATGCGGGCGGCACGTGGACCGGTCCGGACGGCCAGGGGCACCCATCGGTCTTCGACCCGGCCATCGACCTGCCGGGGCCGTACACGTACACCGTCTCGGCCTCGCCGCAATGCCCTTCCGCCTCTTCCACCGTGACGGTGAGCGTGCATCCGCAACCGGATGCGGGCGAGAACGGCGCGGTCCTATTCTGTTCGTCCGACCCGGCCGTTTCGCTGTTCGACCTGCTGGGCGGTGCGCCCCAGCCGGGCGGGACATGGTCCGGGCCCGGCGGCGCATCGGCCTCCGCGCTGTTCAACCCGGGAACCGGTGCATCGGGCGTGTACACCTACGTGATCGAAGGCATCGCTCCCTGCGGTGACGACCAGGCCCAGGTGATGGTCACCGTGACCCCGGCCGCCGACGCGGGCATCGGCGGGGCCCTCACGGTATGCGACAGCGCGGCGCCCTTCGCCCTGAGCGATGCGCTCGGCGGCGACCCCGACAGCGGGACGTGGACCGGTCCGGACGGGCTGCCCTTCCCCGGCGTGTTCCATCCGGCCCTCCACGCCAGCGGCCCCTACACGCACACGGTGGCGGCCGATGCGCCCTGCCCGGCGGCGAGCACCGTGCTGGCCATCACCGTGATCGGCGCCCCACAGGCGGTGGTGCTGGCCACGGGCCACCAGGCATGCGCGCCGGCCGTGGTGCAATTCGCCCAGGCCTCGCCCACGCCCGGCACCTGCACCTGGCATCTGGGCGACGGCACGGTGGTGACCGATTGCGCACCCTTCACCCACACGTACGAAACCCCCGGCAGCTACACGGTGACCTTGGTGGTGGAGGCCGCCAACGGCTGCGGCACGGACAGCATCACCCTGCCCGGCCTGGTGCAGGTGCATGGCACGCCGGCGGCCGACTTCGTGATGGCGCCGGAATTCCTCAGCACCAGCGCACCGCAGGCCTGGTTCCAGAACCTAAGCACGGGCGGCACCGCCTTCGTGTGGGACTTCGGCGACGGCACCACGGCCACCACCACGGACGCCGACCACACCTTCCCCGCGCAGCTCGGCGCCCAATACGAGGTATGCCTCACGGCCCTGGCCGGCGCGGGTAGCGCCTGTGCCGACACGGTGTGCCGCACGGTGACGATCGAGGACGGGCTGTCGGTCTTCCTGCCCAACACCTTCACGCCCGACGGCGACGGGGTGAACGACACCTTCGGGCCGGCGATGGTGGCCGCGGCGGGCGAGCCCTACCGGTTCGAGGTGTTCGACCGGTGGGGCCGGACGGTGTTCAGCACCGAGGACCGCACCGGGCGGTGGGACGGCACCGTGGGCGGCGGCGCGGCGCCCGTGGCCACGTACGTGTGGCGCCTGCGCGTGACGGACGCCACCACGGGGGCCGCGCACGAGCGCATGGGCCATGTGACCCTGCTGCGCTGAGCCCGCCGGCTATCTTTGGGCACTATCCCCCCGCGCTGCTGGAACGCCTGGTCATCATCCCCACGTACGACGAGAAGGAGAACATCGCGGACATCATCGCGCATGTGTTCGCGCTTCCCACGGCGTTCGACATCCTGGTGGTGGACGACGGCTCGCCGGACGGCACCGGCGACATCGTGGAGGGGCTGCGGGCGCAATGGCCGGGCCGGCTGCACCTGATGCGGCGGGCCGGCAAATCCGGGCTGGGCACCGCCTACATCGCCGGCTTCAAGTGGGCCCTGGAGCGGGGCTATGCCTTCGTCTTCGAGATGGACGCCGACTTCTCCCACGCGCCCGCCGACCTGGTGCGGCTCTACGCGGCGTGCAACGCGCCCGGCGTGGGCATGAGCGTGGGCTCGCGCTACGTGAAGGGCGGCCGCGTGAGCGACTGGGCGTGGCACCGGGTGCTGATCAGCTACTGCGCATCGCTGTACGTGCGCGCCGTGCTGATGCTGGGCGTGCGCGACACCACCGCTGGCTTCGTGTGCTACCGCCGCGAGGCCCTGGCCGCCCTGCCGCTGGACGAGGTGCGCTTCATCGGCTATGCCTTCCAGATCGAGATGAAGTACCGCGTGAAGCTCGCCGGGTTCCGCATCGTGGAAGTGCCCATCAACTTCGTGGACCGCGTGAAGGGGCGCAGCAAAATGAGCATGGACATCTTCAACGAGGCCTTCCTCGGCGTGCTGCGGATGCGCTTCGGCATACGGCGATGAACGACCTGCTGATCCGTGCGGCCACCGTGGTGGATGAAGGGCGGTCCTTCGTGGCCGACGTGCTGGTGCGCCACGGCGTGATCGAGCGTGTGGCGCCCGAAGGCATCGGCGGCGCGGCCCGCGTGCAGGAGGTGGACGGTGCGGGCCGGCACCTGCTGCCCGGCGCGATCGACGACCAGGTGCATTTCCGCGAACCCGGCCTCACCCACAAGGAGGACATCGCGCACGGCAGCATCGCCGCCGCCGCCGGCGGGGTCACCTCCTTCATGGAGATGCCCAACACGGTGCCCAACACGCTGACCCAGGAGCTGCTGGAGGAGAAGTACCGCCGGGCCGCCGCCATCAGCGTGGTGAACCATTCGTTCTACATGGGCGTGGCGAACGACAACCTGGACGAGGCCCTGCGCACCGACCCGCGCACCGTGTGCGGGCTCAAGGCCTTCCTGGGCAGCAGCACGGGCAACATGCTGGTGGACGATCCCGGCACGCTCGATGCGCTCTTCCGCCGGGCACACATGCTGCTCGCGGTGCATGCCGAGGACGAGGCGACCATCCGGGCGAACATGCAGCGGGCCGTTGACCGGTGGGGCGATGCCATTCCCATGGAGCAGCACCCGGCGATCCGCAGCGCCGAGGCCTGCTACACGAGCAGCAGCAACGCCGTGGCCCTGGCCAAGGCGCACGGCACCCGGCTGCACGTGCTGCACATCAGCACCGCGCGCGAGACCGAACTCTTCGCGCCCGGCCCCGTGGAAGGCAAGCGCATCACGGCCGAGGCCTGCGTACACCATTTGTGGTTCACCGATGCGCAGTACGGCGAGCTGGGCCCTTGGATCAAGTGGAACCCGGCGGTGAAGACCGCGGCCGACCGCGCCACCATCCGCCAGGCGGTGATCGATGACCGGATCGATGTGGTGGCCACCGACCATGCGCCGCACACCGTTGACGAAAAGGGGCGCCCTTACGCGCAATGCCCCTCGGGCGGGCCACTGGTGCAGCACGGCCTGCCGGCCATGCTCGAAATGGTGCATCAGGGCGTGTTCACCGTCGAACAAGTGGTGCACAAGATGGCCCACGCGCCGGTCCGGCTGTTCCAGGTGAAGGACCGCGGCTTCGTG
>JAVFAQ010000256.1:0-4751 GCA_034002325.1 Flavobacteriales bacterium
CTCTCAGTGGGCTGGCAGGTGATGCTGCCCTGCTCGATCTTCACGAGGGAGAGGAACTCGTTGAGCAAGGCGGTCATCTCGCGCACCTTGGCACGGATGCGGGCCACGTGCTACTCGGCCTTCTCGTTGCCCGCGGTATAACGGGCGATGAGGTCCACGCTGCTCATGATGGTGCTGAGCGGCGTGCGGAACTCGTGGCTGGCCATGGCCACGAATCGGCTCTTCAGGGCGTGCAGCTCCTTCTCCTTCTCCAGGGCCTCGCGCACGCTGCGCTCGGCCTCGCGCAGCTGGGCGGTGCGCTGCTCCACACGGTGCTCCAGCTCGTGGTTGGTGCGGTGCAGTTCCTCCTCGGCATGGCGCCGCTGGGTGATGTCGGTGACCAGGCCCATCACGTACCGGGTGCCGTCCACCGCGAAATGGTTCAGGCTCACCTCCACGGGGAACACGCTGCCGTCCTTGCGCTTGCCCGCCAGGTCCATGCCGATGCCCATGCTGCGCTGCACGGGCTTCTTGTCGTACTGTGCGCGGTGCTTCTCGTGCCGGCCACGGGCGGCGTCGGGCAGCAGGTACTCGATGCGTTTGCCCAGGAGCTCGCCGGTGCCGTAGCCGAACATGGTGTTGAGCCGCGGGTTGTGCATGAGGATGGTGCCGGCGGCATCGACCACCACCAGGCCCTCGGCGGCGGTGACGAAGAGCATCTCGCAGACGCGCGCCACGTCCTGCGGACTGAAGCTGCCATCGGCGCTGTTCTCCATCGCCGCCAAGGTAGCATGCGGCCCGGTCATGCGGGCGGCCCGGCGGTTTCCACGCTGGCCGTGCCGGTGCGCTGGTCGTACACGCGCCATTTGCTCATGGGCGGGGCGTACAGGTTGAGTGTGACGGCGCGCTCCGGGCCGGGGTTGATGAAGCGGTGGATGGAGCTCTCGCGGGTGAGGGCGCCGAGCATGCCGGGCCGCAGGCGCGACTCCTGCACCAGCTGCAACGCACCGGTGCCGGCCCGCTGCACGTAACGCTCCTCCACCACTTCGCCCACCACCGGATGCACCCAGGCCGTCTCGCTGTCGTAGTCGTGGATGCTGGTGCGCTGCCCGGGCTCGTAGCACACCACCAGCAGCTCGAAGGCATGGTTGCGGATCACGCAGGTGCGCGTGTAGTGGCGCGAGTTCCAGCGGAAGTAAGGCGCCAGGTCGCCACCGGGCACGGCATAGCGCAACAGGATGGCCCCGTATGCGGAGGGGTCTCCCTGCTGCAGCAGCTCGGCCACCAGCTCGTCGATCGAACCGATGGGCCGTTCATGCTGCCGGGGCACGGTGATGGCGGGCATGGCGGACAAACGTACCGGGGCCGTGAACGGTGGGCGATGACGATCGTCAGCCGTTGAACGGCCGGGATCCACGTACTTCGTGGTCACGATCACCACACCCCCATGGCCCGCATCCTGCTCCCCACCGATTTCAGCGAGAACGCCCACGCCGCCGCCGAATACGCCATCGGCCTGTTCGGTCGCACCGGCCATGACTACGTGGTGCTGCACGCCTATTCGGACCTCGGGCTGAACAACCCGATGCTGCACAGCATGGCCAGCGAGGTGCTGGCCACCGCCCGCGAGCAGCTGGAGCAGGCCGTGGCCCGGTTGCGCGAGGCCACCGGCGCCGAGGGGATCGTGGGCCGCATGGAGAACGGCCCCATCTCCATGGCCGTGCGCACCATCGTGCGCAACGAGGGGGCCGACCTGGTGGTGATGGGGCGGCGCGGCCTGGCAGGCGCCGCGTTGTTCGGCAGCAACACCACCGATACCATCCGAAACGGGGACATCGCCGTGCTGGCCGTGCCGGAGAAGGTGGAGGGGACGGTGCTGGGCCGCGTGCTGCTGGCCAACGACCACGCGGAGATCACCGCCGCCAGCCTGGCCCCGCTGCGGGCCATCGCCCAAGCCACCCGCTGCGCCGTTACCGTGGCCCACATCAGCAAGGAGGGGGCGGCGGACGACCGGCATTGGGACCAGGGCATCTATGAGACCGCCCTCGTCGGGGTGCCCCTGCGCTTCGTTGACCACCCCGGGGATGACGTGGCCGCCGCGATCGCCGATGCGGCCGATGCGCAAAACGCCGACATGATCGCCGTGCTGCACCGCCAGCGCGGCTTCCTGGACCGGCTCTTCAGCCCCAGCGTGGCGCGCAAGCTGGCCTTGGAGAGCCACCTGCCCCTGCTGGTGCTGGCGCAGGGCTGAGCCGGTCAGCGCACCACCGCCGCCAGCGCGATCACGTGCCCGTCGGGGTCCGCGAAGTAGGCCACGCGATGCCCCCAATCGCGGTCGGCGGCCGGCTGCACGTCCACCGCACCGGCACGTGCGGCCCGTTGCACGGCGGCATCGAGGTCGGCCACCAATAGGTACAGCTCGCACCGCGGCACGCCCGCTCCGGTGGATGGATGTGGCATCGGCCCGCTGATGATCCGTGCGATGCCCGCCTCCGGCATCAGGCCCAGCTTCACGCCCGTGCCGAGCTCGAACTCCGTCATGCCCGGCACGTCCAGCGATGGTGCCTTGCCCAGCAAGGTGCGGTAGAAGGCGGCGCTGCGCGGCTGGTCGGCCACGTAGAGGATGAATTCGGTGGCGATGATGGGCATGGGGTCGGCCGGTGGACGGCCCGGCAACGGTAAAGATGAAGGCTGCGCGCTACCCGGCGGAATGCAGGCCCACGCGGTTGCCTTCGGTATCGGTGAACAGGGCGAAGAAGCCCATCTCGGGCGAGATCTCCGTCTTGGGCGCCATCACCCGGCCGCCGTTGGGGGCCACCTTGTCCAGCGTGGGTTGCAGGTCGGTGCCGGCATCGAAGTAGAGCACGGTGCCATCGGCGGCGGGGGTGTAGCCGTCGCCCTGGACCAACACCACGTTCACCGCGCCGGCTTCGGCGGGAAGGATGCCCATGCGGGTGCCGCCCATGTCCGCCTCATCGATCGCCACGCCCAGCACCGCTTGGTAGAAGGCCATGGCGCGGGAGAGGTCGGAGACGGGCAGTTCGATGATCGATACCAGGTTTTTCATGCGGCCGGGTGTGAGGGATGTGCGTGGTGCCGAAGGTAGTTCGGCGTTCAAGGGCACACCGCGGGATCGGCCGCCACCGGTGCCGATCACCCGGCCGGGAACGGCCTGCTGGCCGGATCACGCCGCGTATCCCAGAGCGTGAGCAGGAAGATGCGGTCTTCCGTGATGCGGTAGAAGAGCAGGTTGTGTTTCGTCACCAGCGCTTCACGGACATCCTTGTACCCGGAGGCACGAAAGATGAAGGGGCACATGCGGATGCATTGCACGACCTCATCCACGTCGGCAAGGAATGCGGCACCACCCGGTCGCCCCATTCGCGGTCCAAATAGGCAAGAACGTGCAACAGGTCGGCCTCTGCGCGCGGCGTCCAGATCACTTCCCTCGCCATGCACGGGCATTCTGCATCACCTCCTCATGGGTGCGGCCTTCGTTCCGCTCGCTCTGCGCATACCCTTCGAGGATCGACGCCTTCACCGCATCGGGCAGCCCTTCCCAGCGGCCACCGGCATGCACGTCCAGCAGTGCCTTCACTTGTTGCAGCAGTGAGCGGTCGTCCGTCTCTTGGATGCGCTTCAGCAGGTCGGCACTGAACGTGATCGGATCCATGGTCCGGGGATGTTCCCCAAAGGTACCACGGCGGGCGTTCAATGGCACACCTCCACCTCCGTAGGCACCGTCACCGCGCCGGGGCTCACGTACGGTATCCCCAGTTCCAGCCCGCGCAGGACCATCAGTACCGATGCGGCCACCACATCGAACCCGTAACTTTGGGGAAAGCATGCCGACCCATGGACAGCGCCCGGATCAAGCTCGACCTCATTCAACGCCTTCAACTGATCTGGGATGAGGCTGCGTTGCTGCGTGTGCAAAAGGCCATTGATGCCGAGATCCCGGCGGAGCTCACCGAAGAGCCCATCACGGATGAGGAGCTGGTGGAACTGAACGCCCGGCGCGAGGCGCATCGGAAGGGCGAAGGAACGGCGTTCACGCGCGAAGAAGCACTGCGCCTTGCACGCTCCCGATACAAGCGATGAGCTTCACCTTGGTGGTCCGTGATGCGGCCGTGGAGGAGGCGGCCACCATCCACGACTGGTATGAGGCCCAGCGCCCGGGACTTGGTCTGCGCTTCCTCCTTGCGCTGGATGAATTGTACGCCCTCATCGAGGTCAACCCGTATGCGTTCCAAGTGAGAAAGGACGACTTCCGACATGCCTTCGTCAATGGCTTTCCTCGCTACCGGGTGAGCTACGGCTTGGAGGGCGATACGATCACCGTGTATCAGGTGCGCCACACGAGCCGACGACCCAGTAAGCGGTACGGCCCTTGAAGATCGTGCCATTGGCCGATCGCACAGTACCCCTGCGGTGAGCTTCCCGCCCTTCAATGGCACACCTCCACTTCCGCAGGCACCGTCACCGCGCCGGGGCTCACGTACGGGATGCCGAGCTCCAGCCCGCGCAGGATCATCAGCACCGCCACCACCGATACCAGCACCGGCGATGCCTTGCGCAGCCACGTCCGCGCGCCGGGGCCGATGATGCCGCCGCCCATGCGCAAAGCGATCAATGCCGGCCACGTGCCGAGTCCGAAGAAGAGCATGAACAACGCGCCGTCCATGGCGGTGGCATTCGTGGATGCGTCGAGCAGCGCAGCGTAGAGCAGGCCGCACGACAGCAGACCGTTGAGCACGCCGGTGAGGAACAGC
>JAVFAQ010000257.1:0-4735 GCA_034002325.1 Flavobacteriales bacterium
CGGGCAGCAGGTTCACGCGTACGGTGTAGGGGCTGGCCTTGAAGGTGCTGTCGCTCCAATCATGGCCATCGAGCATGAATTTCACGCTCTCGGTGTCCGTGAGCCGGGTGCCGATCACCCCCTCCTTGTCGATCACCAGCACATGGTGTACGGTGCTCTCCTGCGAGGCCAGGAAGGCGGTGAGCAGGATGGCCCCCGCGATGAGCAGCGGCCCAAGGACCGTCATGATCAGGAAGCTGGGCTTGCGCACGCGGGTGATGAACTCGCGCCAGATGATGAGCCGGATCTTGTTCATGGGGCGTTACTCGGTCATGCCGGCGGCGACCTGCTCGGGGGCGGTCTCGCTCACGGCCCGGATGAATATGTCGTGCATGCGGGGCACTTCCTCCTGCACGCCATGCACCTCCACCACGGGCAGCAGCTGGCGCAGCACGTCGTTGGTGGTGGCGCCCTTGGCCAGGCGCACGCGGGCGGTGGCGTGGTCCGGGCCTTCCTGCACATCGAGCAGCTCGCCGGTGAAGGACAGCGCGTTGGCCAGGGCCACCTTGGTGCCCTTGAACTCGATGCGGTAGATGTTGGTGGCGTAGCGGCGGCGGATCTCGCGGACGTTGCCGTGGAGCACCAGGTGGGCCTTGTCGATCAGGCCGATGTGGTCGCACAGTTCCTCCACGCTGGGCATGCTGTGTGTGCTGAGCATCACGGTGACCCCGTTGTCGCGCAGGCGCAGGATCTCGCTGCGCACGAGTTCGGCGTTGATCGGGTCGAAGCCGCTGAAGGGTTCATCGAGGATCAGCAGGGGGGGCTCGTGGAGCACGGTGGTGATGAACTGCACCTTCTGGGCCATGCCCTTGCTGAGCTCCTCCACCTTCTTGTTCCACCAGCCGTCCATTTCCCAGCGCTCGAACCAGGTCTTGAGCCGGCGCTGGGCCTCGGCCTTGGGCATGCCCTTGAGGCGGGCCAGGTACAGGGCCTGCTCGCCCACTTTCATCTTCTTGTACAGGCCGCGCTCCTCGGGGAGGTATCCCATGCGCACCACGTCGGCGTCGGTCATGGGCCGGCCGCCCAGCAGCACGCGTCCTTCATCGGGCCCGGTGATGCGGGTGATGATGCGGATCAGGGTGGTCTTGCCGGCGCCGTTGGGCCCGAGCAGGCCGAACACGCGCCCGGCCGGCACCTCCATGCTCACGCCGTCCAACGCGGTGTGGCCGCCGAAACGTTTCACGATGTGCTCTGTGCGCAGCATGCGGCGAAGGTAACCGGCATGGTCGACCGCTGGCCGCCGCTGGCGGAGTGGGTCGGCCGCTGGTGTGATCGGCGGGGCGCCGGCGCGGTCAGTACCGGTTCTTCTTGCGCTTGCGGCTGCGCTTCTTGCTGCTGCCGCCGGGCCGTTTGCGCAGGTCCACCTCGTTGCGCGGGCCGGCCTGGTTGGTGCGGAGCAGGTCGGCGGTATGGGCCAGTTGGGCATCGGGCCGAAGGGCCAGGCGCCCCTTGCTCAGCTCGCCCAGGTCCTTGATGATCACGCTGTCGGGCACGGTGTCGCGGTTCCACGCGAGGAACTGCCTCTTCATGTGGTTGGCGATCAGCTCGGCGTAGGCATCGCGCGGGGCACCGGCCTCCATGGCCGCGCATTGCTCCACCATGCGCTCCACCATCTTGCCGTAGTGGCCGTACCGCACGTTGGTCTGGGGGTATGGCACGCGCTCGGGCTTGCTCTCGAGCTCGGCGGCGGTGGGCATGGGGTAGGGGGCGTCCACATCGAGCTTCAGGTCGCTCATGATGTAGAGGTGGTCCCACATGGTGCGCTCGAAGTTGTCGCTGGTGCGCAGCTGCGGGTTCAGCCGGGCGATCACCTGGATGATGGCCTTGGCCTGCTGCGTGCGCTTCTCGCGGTCCTCGATGCCCATCACATGGTCCACCATGCGCTGCACGTTGCGGCCGTATTCGGGAATGGGCAGTTGCGGCCGCTCGGTGTTGTAGTCCAGTCCGGGAAGGCTCATGGGAAGAGGCGGTTCAGGCGGTGGCCGGTGCGCGCGGGCCGCGCAGGCGACCGGGTGCGACGGCACCGGGCGGCCAAATGTACGGCGGGCGGCCCATCGTTCGCGCGGCGGGCGTCCTAGCGGCCGGCCCGCAACAGCTTGAAGGAGGCGGCGTCCATGTCGTGGACCAGGGTGATGACATGCAGACCGGTGCCCAGCACTTGGCCGGGGACCAGGGAGACAGGCCCATCGCCGGTGGTGCCTTGGGCGATGGTGCGGCCCAAGGTGTCGATGATCCGCCAGAAGGTGGCCCCGGCCGGGTGTTCCAGGCGGATGTCCCCTTCTTCGGTGAGGCCGGCATGGAGCAGGTGGCCGGCGGTGGGGCGCGTCACGGCCACCACGGGACCCAGGGTCGAGGTGCCGTCCTGGTCGGTCTGGCGCAGGCGATAGAAGCTGGTGCCGGTCAGGGGCGAACGGTCGTGCGCCATGTAGTGGACCACGACCTGGCTGTGCCCGGCGCCCGGGGCGTGGAGCACGGCTTCGAACGTCGCGGCGTCGCTGCTGCGCTCCACGGTGAAGTGGTCGTTGCCGGTCTCCGTGGCGGTGGCCCACTCCAGCAGCACGGCCGGCCCATCGTTGCGGGCGGTGAAAGCGAGCAGTTCCACCGGCAGGACGATGCCGCACAGGAGCATCCGGCGGAACAGGTCGTTGGCCGCGTTGTTGGCCGCGCCGGGGGTCTGGTTGCCGGCCACCGGGGCGCTGGTGAAGTTGGCGGCGTCGCGCGGGTCGCCATCGTTGAAGTGGAGCAGCCGGCCGGCATGCCCCAGGGTGCTGATGCGCAGACCGTCGATGCCGCCGCCGTTCATGTTCTGTGCATCGGGCCCGTAGCTCACGCCATGGAAGTAGCTGCCGTCCGGCCGCCGCGCCTGCATCGCGTCACCGGCGTTGCGCATGCCGATGCGGGACCAGATGCCGGCGCCATAGGTGCACGGGGCATAGGCGCCGCTGGTGACGGCATTGGGCAGGGTGGCGCAGCCTTGCAGGGCGGCATGGCCGACGGGCAGCACGTACACGGAATCGGTCGGGGCGGTATCGGCGGGGTCGTCCGGTGGCAGGTCCGGGTTCGGCGCGGCGTTGTTGTAGATCACGATGAGCGAGCCGGTGGGTACGGCGGCCCATTGCGCGATGGCGGCGAAGCGCAGGTGGCCCGCGCTCACCCCGCTGCCCACCATCTGGGTGCCGAAGCCGTTGAAGACCGTCCCGTTGTTGTCGTCGATGATCCAGTTGCGCAGGTCGACGGTGGTGCAGGGCGGCCCGCAAACAAGGAGCTCCACGTACTCCTCCTCGCCGGCGGGTCCGTTGCTCGCCTCGTTCACCAAGGGGCCGACGCAATCCGGGGCGTAGGGCACGGAAAGCTGCACGTCGTCGATGGCCACGCTGGGGTCCGCTCCGCTCGCATCGTTGTTGTTCTGCCAGCGGAAGCCGATGCGCACGGCGGGGTTGTTGTTCGCGCTGGCGGGCAATGCGATGCTGTAGTTGGTCCATCGGCCCTGGTCGCCGCAGCCCGCCGTGGGGGTCTTCGCCGGGTCGCTCAGTGCGCTCCAGGCCGTGCCGTCCCAATACTCGAGCAGGAAGTTGTCCGTGGTGCCCTGCCCGTTCTCCATGTACTTGAAGCCGAGCGTGACGTTGCTGTGGCCGCTGAGGTCGATCACGGGCGACTCGGCGCGTTTGTTCGTCTGGGTGCTCAGGCATCCGCAGAAGCAGAAGGCGCACAAGCCGGGCGGGCAACCGGCATCGTACGCGGCCCCGCAATCGCCCGTGGGGCAGAAGATGCATCCGGCCGGGCTGCCGCACACGGTGGACAGCTCGTTGGCGATGTGCAGGGAGGCATTGTTCGTGGTGCAGTCGGACCCGCAGGCCCCCGCCGGGTTCCCGTTCTCGCGGCAACTGACGAACCAGCGGTTGGGGCAGGCCCCCTGGGCACCGACGTCGGTCACGGTCCAGGCACCGTTGATGCCGGCATGGGCCGAAGCGTAGCAGCCTTGGGCGCAGCCGTTCTCGAAGGTCTCGGCCCAGATCACCAATTGGGCCGATGCGCCCCGGCCCATGGCCATCAGGACCAGTGCCATGCACAGGCCGGTGATGCACCGGGGCGGGTCGTTCCGGTGGGCCATGTTCCTTTGCGTACGGGCCACGGGACCGGGCGGCTGTCCGTGGGCAAGGGTGCGACAGGGCATCATGGCGGCCCTTGATGGCCGATGGTCCACCAAGATAGGTGATCGTGGCGCCCACGGGGGGGCGACCCCAGGGCGAACACATCTTGTTTCCCGCGTCAATGCTGAGGGTGTCGCAGCCGGTGGTCACCAAGGATCTTGGATGCGCCTGCCTGCCGGACAGGCAGGCCTGCCTGCCGGCGAGGCAGGTCTGCCTGCCGGCGAGGCAGGTTTGCCCTGGGGGCGACCCTGCCGGTGGCGAACGGACCGCCTTCCCCGTGTTCAGCCTTCCTCCACCACCGTGAGCTTGGCGAAGCGCAGCAGCAGGCTCTTCTGGCCGGCGGTGGGGAAGAACACGGTGGCCTTCAGGTCGGGCGGGCGGCCCTCCACCTTGAGCACCTTGCCCTTGCCGAAGCGCTCATGCTGCACGGTCATGCCCTCGGCCAGGTCGGGCACCGCGGCGCCCAAGGTGGTGGTGGCCTCCATGGGGCGGCCGTCGGCGGCGATGCGCTTGAGCTTGGCGGGACGTGCCGCGGGCGGTGGTGC
>JAVFAQ010000258.1:0-4726 GCA_034002325.1 Flavobacteriales bacterium
CGGTGCGGATCGTGGCGGTGTCCTCATGGTGGTACAAGACCACCAGCACGTCCTTTTCCGGGGTGCCGTCGAAGGCGTCCACCACGAGGCCGCCCACCATGTTGCTGTCCAGCGCGGACCCCGTGCTCATCACATAGGTGAGGCCCGCGGCGATGTTGCCCTCGGTGAGGTCCTTCACCGCCTCGCCGATGGCGAAGGAGTACGTGGTGCCGGGCCGCAGCGGGGCGTTCAGGGCGATGAGCACGTTGCGCGGCCCGGCCAGGCGCACATCGGGCGGCGCGTCCAGCGGCGGGGACACCAGCAGGCGGTCGCGCACGCGGTCCAGGGTGATGCGCTCATCGAAGCGCAGCACTATGCGGTCGGCCCCGAAGTGGACGGACCCGTTCGGTGGCTCGGCGGCGATCAACCGGGGCGGGGCCTCATCCCGCGGGCCGCCGGAAAGATCGCCCACCTGCGCGCATCCGAAGGCCAGCAGGGCCGTGGCCAGCAACACCACGGACGGGTTCAGGCCCGCGATCCCAGCAGGTCGCATATCGGTTCCAGGTATCGGGCGTCCACTGCGGAAAAACCATCGGGCACGGCGCTGTCGATGTCCAGCACGGCGATGGTCGTACCGGCGGGATCGCGCACGGGCACCACGATCTCCGAGCGGGACAGGGCGCTGCATGCGATGTGCCCGGGGAACAGGTCCACATCGGGCACCACCAAGGTGCGGCCCTGCTGCCAGGCGGTGCCGCATACGCCCCGTCCGAAGGGCAGCCGGTCACAGGCCGGCGGGCCCTGGAAGGGACCCAGCAGCAGCGCATCGCCCTGCGCCCGGTAGAAGCCGGTCCAATGCACGCCCAGCGCTGCATGGAGCACGGCGGCGGTGTTGGCCATGGCGGCGAGCAGGTCCGGGGCCCCGGCGATGAGGGCCTCCACCCGGGGCCGCATCGCCCGGTAAAGGCCCTCCCGGTCCGGGTTCGAAGACGATGGGGCGGGCGAGCGCATGGACCGGCCAAAGGTACCGCTACGCGAACGCCGCGGTGTAGACGCTCACCCGGGCGCCGGGCACCGCGAGCAGGGCCGTGGCGCAGGCCTCGATGGTGGCGCCGGTGGTGACCACGTCGTCCACCAGCAGCAGATGGCGGCCCTGCACCTCGGCGGGCCGGGGCACGGTGAAGGCGGTGCGCACATTGGACCAGCGTTCGATGCGGCCGCGCCGGGTCTGGGTGGCGGTGCGCACCGCGCGCGTCAGGGCCTCGCACCGCACGGGCACGTCCCAGGCCTCGCGCATGCCGCGGGCCAGCACTTCGCTCTGGTTGTAACCGCGCTGCCGCTTGCGGCGGGGGTGCAGCGGCACGGGCACGATCGCGTCCACGGTGGCGAATCGGCCGCACCGCAGGATGTCCTCGGCCATCAGCCGGCCCAGCAGCAGGCCCGCCCGTTCGTCATTGGCGTACTTCAGCCGGTGGAGCACGCGCTGCACCTTGCCGCCGGGCACGAAGCGCAGCAAGGCCGATGCCGCCTCGATCCGTACCCGCCCCCGGAAGCGCTGGGCCACCGGGTTGTCCGCGAAGCCACCGAACCGGGCCAGGGGCAGGTCCCGCAGGCAGTCCAGGCACAGGGCGCGCTCAAAGGGCATCAGGCCCCGGTCGCAGGCGCTGCACAACGGGGGCATGAACAAGCCGACCAGGTCGCCCAGCCACCGGCCCCACGTGACCGGCGGCGGGTGCAATACTTTGTTGATAAGCGGATCGTCCATCGGAACGGCCCCCAAGGCGCGGTCGTAATTTAGCCCCCTGCCACCAAAACAGCCCGCGTGCATCCGATGGAGAACACCGCCCCCGCCCCGCCGCAGCCGCCGAAGAACCGGAGCAATACCGGGCTGCTGTTGTTGGTCCTGCTGCTGTTGATCAGCAATGTGGCCCTGCTCTACCTGTACATGACCAGCAAGTCCGCAGGGGAGGACAAGGACACCCGGATCGAGCAGATGGCCGTGGAGAAGGAGAACGTGACCTTCCTGCTGGAGGGCACCTTGGCCAGCTATGACACCCTGCGCACGGAGAACGACCAGCTCAACGCGGAGATCGAGGCCCAGAAAGAGCACGTGGAGCAGCTGTTGGAGCAGGTGAAGAGCGGCAAGTACAGCCTGTCCAAGGCCCGCAAGGAGGCCGAGACGCTGCGCAAGATCATGCAGGGCTACGTGGTCACCATCGACTCGCTGAACCAGGTGAACCAGGCGCTCACCGCGGAGAACATCACCATCCGCCAGGAGCTGGGCGAGGTGCAGGGCCAGAAGCAGGCCCTGGAAGAGAAGGCCGGCGACCTGGAGGGGATCGTGGCCAAGGGCAGCGTGCTGCACACCACCACCATCGCCTCCAGCGCCCTGTTCATGCGCAACAACGGCAAGCAGCAGGACACCGACCGCGCGCGCAAGGCCGAAATGGTCAAGTGCTGCTTCACCCTGGGCGAGAACCGCATCACCCAGGCGGGCGACAAGACGCTGTACATGCGCGTGATCAGCCCCGACGGCTCGGTGCTGCCCACCGGCGACCCCAACAACCGCTTCCAGTTCGAGGGCGTCGAGGGCGAGTACAGCGCCCGCCGCGAGGTGAACTACCAGAACGAGCCGGTGGAGGTGTGCGTGTTCTGGAACGGCAACGGCGCCGAGATGCGCACCGGGGTGTACAACGTGGAGATCTACGAGGCCGGCGCCCTGGTGGGCCGGTCGTCGTTCACCCTGAAGTGAGCGGCCCCCGCCGGCCCGAGGCCCGCAGTGAACGTGGGCCGTCGCTGCGGGCCTTTCGCATGGCGCCCCGCTCAGAAGAACGCCCGCACCTGCGCGCCGCCCACATGCACCACGGGCACCCCCTCGCTGCTGCGGCCGTTGTAGGTGATGTCCACCTGCAGGTTGCTGCTCAGGTTGCGTTGGAAGGACAGGCTCCAGGTGAAATTGGTGCCCGGCTTCAGCGCGGCGAGCATCTCGGTGCCCAATGAGGAGTTCACCTCGCCGTCGTACCGGATGTCCACCATGTTCGCCGTGGCCTGCACGCTGCCCTTGCCGGGGGTGTTGTACCGGAACTCCAGCCCCAGGTCGTTCATGGTGGCCCGCTCACCGCCGAACTCCGCGCGGTTGGCCTTGTCGGTGAACTTGCAGTACACGATGGCGCGCAACGCGGTGCCGGGCTGCCAGGTGATGCGCGGGCGCACGCTGCGGTGGGCGATCGCGTAGGTGCGGCCGGCCATGATGTCCGACCCGTTGCGCACGCTGCCGGTCTCGCCCTCGGCCTCGGCCGTCCAGTGCCGTGTCACGTTCAGCCGCAGGCGCAGGGCATTGCTCTCCCGTGCGCGCGATTCGTGGCCGTTGAGCAGCAGCGAGCGGTTGCGGTCGTGCTGCCAGGTATGGTCCACGCTCCAGATGCGGCTCGTGCGGTCGTAGTACAGGGTGTTGCGCGCGGCCGACACGTGCGAGGTGAGGCTGCTGTCGCGCAGCTCGCCCAGGAAGGGGTCCATCGCGGTGAGCAGGTCATCCGTCCCGCTCTTGCGGTCCACCCGCACCGAGGCCATGTCCGAGAACTTGCCGATGAGGCCCTTCATGCCCTTGGCATCGGCCCAGGCCACCGCCGGGCGCACATCGAGGGCGCCGCTGAACTGGTTGCTGTACGCCCGCACGTAGGTGTTGCCGGGCACATGCACACGCAGGTGGTCCGCCTCGTACCCGAAGGCGGCGACCTCGAATTCGTTCAGGTCCTTGATGCCGTCGCCGTTGTAGTCGTTCCATACGTACAGGCCCTGGCCGGCGGGCACCTGCACGTAGATGTACTCCTGCCGCTGCTCCAGCCCGGAGCCGAACTCGTAGAACGTGTTGAGCCGCACCACGCCCTTCCACAGGGTGAGGCCGTATTCCGCGCGCGCCAGGTAGGTGTTCTCCGGCCGCTGGGCGGTGACGCTGCTGTCCAGGATGGTGAGCCGGCGGTAGGTGAAGGTGGTGCCCAGCTTGTTCTCCGGGTTGCGCGTGAGGTCCAGCCCCAGGCTGGCGGCATCGGCCACGGTGCTGCGCACCAGGCGCCCCTCATGGGCCGTCTGCTCGCGGCGTTGGCCGGCGCTGAGGCGCCACTTGGTGAGGAAGCTGTCCGGGCTCTGCACGAAGGCCTGCCAATCATAGAACCGGTAGCTGCCGGGCCGCATCACATCGCCGCTGTCGGCCAGGAACACATTGTGCTCGTGCTCATCGGCATAGCCCACGGTGATATGGCGGGCCTTGTGCTGCAGACGGGCCTTGTGCCGCACGAAATCGCTTCGCCACGGGGCGGTGGTGCGCAGCCAGGAGCCCGACCCGGTGAGCTCCGTGCGGCCCATGCGCAGCCCGCTTTGCAGCCCGTGCTTCCATCCGGCGTAGCGGTCGGGCACCTGGAACGTGCCCAGTTCGTAGTGGGCCTGGCCGATGCGGCTCCCGCGCAGGCCCACGCGCAGGCCGGCGAGCAGCTGGTCGTTGTCCAGCTCGGCGGCCTCCATGCCCGCCTGCGGGTCCAGCAGGTTCCAGTTGCGCTCGAACTCCACCGCGCGGTAGCGTTCCACATGGCGGAAGTGCCGGGAAACGGGCTCGGCCTCGGCCCCCAGCACCAGTTGCAGGGTGCTGTCGTGGCGGCTCAGGCGCACGGCAAGCTCGCCGTTGGCCATCAGGGCGTAGCCATGGTCGTCGGCCGTGCCGCGCTCGCTCATGGTGTTGCGGTCCAGGCGGCTG
>JAVFAQ010000259.1:0-4683 GCA_034002325.1 Flavobacteriales bacterium
CTGCTGGCCACGCCCTCGGTGAATTTGATGCTGGTGCGGTCGAAGATCCGCTGGCTCAGCTCCAGGTTGCGGCGGCCGGTCTCGTAGCTGTCCTGCGCGGCGCGGAGAATGGCCTGCTGTTGTTCCTTCTCGGCCAGCAGGCGCTGCTCGGTGGCCTTCAGGTTCACTTCGGCCTGCTCCAGCGAAAGGCGCGCCTGCTTCACCTGCTGGTGGCGCATGCCGCTGCTGAAGATGGGCACGTTCAGCTGCAGGCCCCACATGCTGGCGGGGAACCACCACTGGCCGTTGCCGATGTCGAAGCTGGTGTAGTTGAACTGCTGCTGGTAGTTGATGAAGCCCCCGAGCGAGGGCAGGTACGCGGCCTTCTTGTTGCGCACGTCCAGTTCGCCCAGGCGCATCACGCTTTGGGCGGCCTGATGGTCCACGTGCCGGGTCACGTCGAAGGGGACTTCGGCCAGGGCGCCCGCCTGTCCGGCAGGCAGGGTCTCGGCGGCATCGTCCAGCAGCGGCTGCAGGGCATCGGTGAGGGTGACGGGCGTGCCGGTGGGCAGGCCCAGCACCAGGTTCAGGTAGGCGCGGGCCACGCGGGCCTGCTGCTGCAGGTTGCGCTGCTGGTTGCGGGCCTCTTCCAGCTGCACGGTGAGGCGGTCGGCATCGGTGGCCTCGATCATGCCTTGGGCGAACATGGCGGCGGCCTCGTCGCGGGCCTTCTCCAGCACGGGCACGCTCTCGCCGAGCAGGCGCACGCCCTCCTCGGCGGCCAGCACGCCCAAGTAGGCCTTTTCGGCCTGCACCTTGGCGTTCAGCACGGCCTGCTCCAGGTCCTTCGCGCTCTTGGTGCGCATCTCGCGCGCGGCCTGCAGGCCCACCAGGTAGCTGCCATCGAAGATCAGTTGCTGCAGCTGGATGGCGCCCGATGCGCTCCAGGGCACGCCGAACTGCATCTCGATCAGGCCCGGGCCGCCGAAGAAGTCGGGGATCACCATGGTGGGCACCTCGAGGTAGTTCTGCAGCGTGCCGGTGGCGCTGATCTGCGGCAGCCCGATGCCGGTGACCTCCTTGATCTTCGCTTCGGCCTTCTCGGCCTCCAGTGCGCTGGCCTGCACGGCGTAGCTCTGTTTCGCGGCCATCTCCAGCGCCTGTTGCAGGCCCAGGGAAACTGGACCCTGCGCGTGCAGTGCCATGGTGGCCAGCAGGATGATGATCGTATGGATGGTCCTCATGTGGTATTTGGTCGGTAGGTCGACGCTACGGGTGCTGTCCTATGTGTTCGCGGGTGGCCTCCAATGGACCTGACATTACATGTGCTGTGCCTTGGTCATTTTCTTCTCCAGGTGATCGATCCCCTTGCGGCTGGCGATGCCCCGGATGTGGTAGCGGAACAGCTCCCAGTTGATCTCCGCCAGGCTGTACTGCTCGGTGAGGCGGCCCATCTCCATGCTCATGGTCTGGTCGAAGCGCACCACGTAGAGCTTGGCGATCAGCGGCACGTTCAGGTTGTCGCGGTACAGGCCCTCGCCGATGCCCTTCTCCATGTTGGCGGCCACCATCTCCACCACTTCCACCTGCCGCCCCTGCTCCATGATCCGGCAGGCCTCGGGGTGGTACTTGGCCAGGTCGAAGTAGAGGCTGGGGTGGAACTTGGCCGTTTCCACCGCGATGAACTGCGCGATGGCGTACATCTCGTCGATGGCGTTGAGGCCCTGCTCCTGGATCGCCCGCACATGGTCGTGGAAGCTGCCCGTGGTGAAGTGCAGCACCTTGGTCACCAGGTCGTTCTTGTCCTTCACGTGCAGGTACAGCGTCTTCTTGCTGATGCCGAGCTGGCGCGCCACATCGTCCATGGTGACGCTGCGGATGCCGTTGGTCCAGAAGGTCCGCGCCGCGTCCTCCACGATCTGCAGCCCGCGCTCGTCCATGCCCTGCAGGGCCTCGGCACCGGTATGTTCAATGTGTTCAGCGGACATCGGGGCGCAAAGGTAGATGCCCCGACCCCACAGGAAACACTTTGGACCTAAAAATGTTTCCTGTGTGATGGGCGGCGGAAGGTGGGGATGGGCGGCACGGACGTTCGGTGACGCACCACGATGGATCCCCCACGCACAGCCGAGCCTCAATACGTCCCCGTCACGTCGGCGTCCACCACGATGATGATGTCCGCCTGGCCCAGGAACTCAGCGTCCAGATTCTTCACCTCGGCCTGCGTCACCGTGGCGATGGTGATGCGCTTCAGCTCGGGCCGCAGGTGTTGCAGGTACCAGTTGATGCCCTCGTGGAAATCGCTGTGGTAGCTGCCGTTGTAGTGGATGAAGCGGTGGCCGGGCACGTGGCGTTCCGCGATGGAATGGGCCATGGTGGCGTCCTTCAGCGCCTGGGCCTTCACGGTGTTGAGCGTGCCGTGATCGCCCATCATGCCCAGCATGTGCTGGTAGCGCGGCAGGTCGGGGTCGAAGGCGATGGGCAGCGGCGCGATCCACGCGCGTTCGGCGGTGGGCACGGTGTCCAGCGCCTCGAAGCCGCCGCGGTTCACCGCCCGGGCATAGCGGCGCGGCACGTTGGCGGCCACGAAGGGCAGGCCGTGCTGCTTGGCCAGGTCCACCAAGGGCTTGTAGTCGCTGGCGTGGTTCTTCCACAGGCGGGCCAGCGTATCGAAGGCGGCCTGGTCGATCTCCCCGCGCAGGTAGCGGTCCAACGTGGGCTGGTCGTCGCGCTCGATCATCTCCGCGCCCAGCACCAGCGGCCCGTCGGCGATCAGTTCGCGCGTCAGCTCCAATTGCAGCCAATGCGCGATGGCGTTGTTGTGCAGCTCGCCGAAGAGGATGATGTCGGCCCGCTTCACCTGCTTCATGGCGGCCTTGTGCGAGAGGGCCTTGCCCTTGGCGGTGAACAGGGCGTAGGCGGGGAGGGTACGCTGGGCGGCGGCCGGCGTGAAGGCCCCGATGGCCAGCAGGGCGGCGAGGAAGTGCATGGTTCGCATGGCGCTGCGAAGAAAGCCCATGGGCGGCCGGCCGCTTGCATTTCTTCGTCGATCTCCGTTGTTTCGCCGGTCACGCCTCGACCGGGAACCGATATTCCCTTTTCACCGGGGCACCGTACCGGGGCGCGGGGGGGGGGGGCCGGGGGGGGGCGGGGGCGGGGGGGTCCTTGCCCTGGCCCTGCCCGCAGCCGCCCAGGCCACCGTGCTCACCGTGAGCAACCGCCCCGGCTACCCCGCGCAGTACACCACCTTCGCCACCGCGCACACCGCCGCAAGCCCGGGCGACACCCTGTACTTCACCCCCAGCCCCAACACGTACGGCTCGGTCTCGATCGCCAAGGGGATCACCATCATCGGCGGTGGGTACGCAGCTGGTGAGCATGCGGCCACCTTCGGCACCATCACCATCGCCAACGGGGCCTCCAACGCCTCGGTCATCGGCGTGCTGGCCAGCGCGATCAACCTTTCGGCCAGTACCGGGCTGAGCAACATCACCATCGAACGGTGCCGTGTCCCCAGCATCACCAAGACCTCCAGCGCCTCTTACACGGTGGATGGCCTGGTGATCCGCCAGAACGCGCTGCAGACGGTCTCGCTGGGTTCCACCAATGCCACGGCGACCAATGTGGTGATCACCAACAACGTCTTCGCCGGCAGCACATCCGGCACCTCCATCTCCGGGTCCGCTGCGCCCACGGTGATGATCAGCCACAACATCTTCACCGGCCTCAGTTCCAGCGCGCACCGGTCGTTGGGGTCATTGAGCAATGCCCTGGTCACGGACAACATCTTTTACGGCCGCGCCCCCGCCGCCGCCACCGGGGTAAGCGACTGCACCTTCAGCAACAACCTGAGCTTCGGCACCTATGACAACACCCTGCCGCCGGCCGGGAACACCGGTGCCGGCAACGTGGTGAACGAGGACCCCCTGTTCGTGGACGTGCCGGCCTTCAACCCGGCGATCGCGGTGCTTTCGGACTACGATTTCCATCTGGGCACCGGGTCGCCCGCCCTGGGCACGGGAAGCGACGGCTCCGACATGGGCATGCACGGGGGGGTGCATGCGCTGACCGTTCCGCTGGACGGCCATCCGCGCCTGCCCCAGGTCACCTCCATGGGCATGCCCAGCGCCGTGGTGGGCCAGGACGGCAGCGTGGAGGCCGAGGCCGAGGGCACCAAGCACGATTGACGCCCGCACCGACACCGTTGTGTGATGATGCGGAACATCGTTCTCGTGCTCCTGTTGGCCGTGCTGGCCGCCCTTGAAGCGAAGGCCCAGGTGGCCGCGGCGGAATACTTCTTCGATGCCGACCCCGGGGTGGGCAACGGCACCGCCGCCGCCCTGATCCCCGGCCCGGGCAACACCGCCACCATCGCGATCGATGTGGACGCCAGCACCCTGTCCGCCGGCTTCCATTTCCTGAGCGTGCGCTTCCAGGACGCCGATGGCCGGTGGGGCATCGCCGAGAGCCGGCCGGTGTACATCCATGGCACCACGGCGATCGGCCCCGCCGCCCCGTTGGTGGCCGCGGAATACTTCTTCGATGACGACCCGGGAGTGGGCAACGGCACCGCCGCCGCCCTGGTCCCCGGCCCCGGCAACACCGCCGCCATCGCGATCGATGTGGACGCCAGCACCCTGCCCGCCGGCTTCCATTTCCTCTGCGTGCGCTTCCAGGATGCCGATGGCCGGTGGGGCATCGCCG
>JAVFAQ010000260.1:0-4705 GCA_034002325.1 Flavobacteriales bacterium
CGGCCGCCTGCAACGCGGCCATGGCCTGCTGCAGGCGCGACCGCTCCAATGCCCGCCATGCGCTCAGGTGCGCGTCGTGCCCCACCAACGCGATGGCCCGCTCGCGGACGGGGCGGTGGGCGCTGCAGGGCAGTTGCTGGTCCAGCCAGCCCAGGAAGGTGCTGTCCTGCTCGGCCAGCGCGTGGATGCGCGAACTGTACGCAGCGGACAGTTCCGCTTGCCCGGCGAAGAGGAAGCGGCCCTGCGCGGTGAACAGGGCCAGGTCGCCGGCCTCGGCGATGCTGTCCGCCACGGGCACCAGGTCCACGCGCAGATCGGGCTTGGCGGCGAGCAGCTTGGCCAATTGCTCCAGGGCGCGGCGCTGCTCCCGCTGGGGCTGGACCTGCAGGGGTGCATAGCGCACCAGCTCCAGGTCGCGCTCATCGGCGCCTTCCACCAAGCGGGCCAGCAGGTTCACCGGTGCGGAGGCGGCCTTCACCACCAGGTTCTTCAGCACCTGCCACACGATGGGCCACACGCGGAACTGCGGATCGTTCAGGTCGCCCTGCACGGGCACTTCCAGCTCCACCACGCCCTTGGCGTCCTTCAGCATGCCGGCGGCCAGGCGCAGGGGCAGCACGGGCATGTCCGGTGCGTGCTCGTCCACCTTGCGGCCGAAGCGCAGGCGGTCCACGTGCAGGCGGTTCTGCGAATCGATGCGGCCGTTGAGGATGTCCGTGGCGCTGCTGAAGGCGAGGACGCCCTCCTGCATGGGGTGGGCGGCGTACCAGCGCACGTAGGGGTCCAGCGGCGGCAGCAGCAGGCTGTCCAGCTGCACGCGCAGGGCCACGTTGCGCAGGTCGCGCGGATCGAAATCGGCATTGATGCGCAGGCGGCCCACCTGCTGCAGGGTGGCGCTGGCGGTGATGGGCGCGCGGTCCTGCCCCGTGGTGAAGCGATTGGCATGCAGGCCCAATTCGGTGATCTCATACTTCAACCCGCGCGGTATGGAATGGTCCTCGAACAGGATGCGCCCGCCGCTGAAGGCCAGGCTGTCGGCGGCATATTCGCTGGCGGTGAAGGCCTGGCCGAGGTGGCGCACGTAATCGGCCAGCAGCACGAAGTAGTTGCTCTCGGAGGCGTCCAGCACCATTTCGCCATCGCCGGCGGCACTGCTGTCGGGCACCAGTTTCAGCAGGCGGGTCCAGTTGTCGGTGCTGTCGGGCAGCAGGGCGAAGCGGGCATCGGCGCCGCGGATGTCGATCCGCCCCAGCTCGAAGCGGTCGCCCACCAGGGTGTCCAGCCGGGCATGCAGGTGCTGCACGGCCAGCAGGGGCGCCATGTCGGGGTCGCGCAGGTCGAGGCCGCGCAGGTCCAGCCGGGCGCTGAGGGCCAGTCCGGTGGTGTCCGCGTAGCTCTGCTGCACGTTCAGGTCCAGGTCCAGCGCGCCGGCCAATACGCCCGCATCGAAGAAATCGCGCAGGTAGGGCAGCGACCCGGCCAGCAGCAGGTCGCGCAGGCGGGCATGCACGGCGTAGAGTTCCTGGTCCGTGTCGATCATGAAGGCGCCGTCCAGGCGGGTGCCTTCGGGCAGGCCCAGGCCCACGGTGAAGTCCATGCGGGCATCGCCACTGGTGATGCGCGTGCAATGGGCCTCCAGGTCGATCACCTGCAAGGGCTCGTGCAGCACATCGCTGATGTAGTCGATCCGGCCGCCGGTGAGCGCGATGCCCTCCACCGCGAAGGCCACGTCCGTGGCGCTGGTGTCCGGGGCGGGACCGGGCGTGTCATCGCCCAGTTCCAGCAGGTCGTTGAAGTTGAAGCGGTCGCCGCGCTGCACGATGCGGAAGTACGGGTCGCGCAGCTCGGCATCGTGGAAATGCCAATGGCCCGATCGCAGGCCGTGCAGCACATCGCCCTTCACGCCCAGCTTGCTGAAGCGCACGAAGACCGTGGTGTCGCGCGGTTCATGGCATACCAGGCCATGCACGGCGTAGGTGCCGGTGAACGGGTTCAGCAGGATGGAACCGATGCGCACCTGCCGATCGATCCAGGCCACGCTGTTGCGCTCGATGTAGCGCTTGAGCAGGTAGGGGAACAGGAATGCGGCGCCCGCCAGCGCGGTCACCAGCACGATCGCGGCCACCAGCAGCCCGCGTTTGATGCGGCGGGGTTTTCGGAGGACCTGTTCCATGGGGCAAAGGTGGAGAGGATGGGCCCTCGGAGAAAGGGGGGGGCGCGCTCACACCCGCATCACCCCGCGCTCCTTCCGCCACACCACCGCCACATACCCCGCCAGCAGCAGCCCGCGCACCCCGTACTTCAGCACCCCTTCCAGCGCCACCTGTTCCGCGCCCCACCACAGCACCACGGCCCCGGCGATGTACAGCAGCACGCGGCTCACGTTGTACGGAATGGGGTAGTGCCTCTGCCCCCACACGTAGCTGATGATCGCCATGCCCGCATAGCAGATGAACGTGGCCCACGCCGCGCCCATGTACCCAAGCGACGGGATCAGCGCGAAGAGCAGCACGATGGTGATGGCCGCACCGATCAAGCTGATGGTGCCGCCCACGCGGGTGCGGTCGGTGAGCTTGTACCACACGCTCTGGTTGTAGTAGATGCCCAGGAACACGTTGGCCAGCATGAGGATGGGCACTACGCGCAGGCCTTCGTGGTAGGCGGGGTTGGGGATGAACCACTTGAACAGGTCGAGGAAGAGCATCACCACCAGGAAGGCGGCCATGCACACGGCCACGAACAGGTCCATGATGCGCGCGAAGGTCTCCTTGTGCCGGCTGTCCTTGGCCTGGCTGAAGAAGAATGGCTCGGCGGCGAAGCGGAAGGCCTGGATGAAGAGCGTGATGAGCACGGCCAGCTTGTAGCACGCGCCGTAGATGCCGATCTGGGCGTCGGCGGTGTCGGCGGGAAGCAGGTACTTCAGCACGGCGCGGTCGGCGGTCTCGTTCACCATGCCGGCCAGGCCCGCGATGGCCAGCGGCCAGGCGAAGGCCGCCATGGGGCGCAACAGCCGGCGGTCCAGGCCTGCCGGCCGCGGCCACAGCGGCACCAGCAGCAGGAACTTCACCGCGCTGGCCACCACGTTGATGATGAACACGTGGCGCACGCCGATGGCGGGGTCCAGGGGCATGCGGTAGGCGAAGAAGTACAGGCTCAGCGCCACGGTGATGCCGATATGCACCATGTTCACCGCGGCGAACCGCCATGCGCGCCCCTGCTGCCGCAGCCGGGCCATGGGTATGGCCGTGAGGGCGTCCAGTCCCAGCGCCAAGGCCAGCATCCACACCAGCTCGCCGTGGGCTGGGTAGCGCATGGCCCGTGCGATGCCATCGGGGAACAGGGCGGCCACCACCATGAAGGGCACCGCGATGCCGGCCACGGCGAAGAAGGCGGTGGCATACGCCCTGCCCGTGGCCCTGCCGGTGACGGGCGCCGCTTCCGCCCCCTGGTTGGCGAAGCGGAAATAGGTCGTCTCCATGCCGAAGGTGAGCAGCACGATCAGGAAGGCCGCCCAGGCGTAGAACGCCGTGATCACACCGTACTCGGCCGGGGCGAACACCGCCTTGCTGGTGTACAACGGCACCAACAGGAAATTGATGAAGCGCGCAACGATGCTGCTCAACCCGTAGATGGCCGTTTGGCCGGCGAGGGTGCGGAGGGCGCTCACTTCAGGTTGTTATGGAGGGTGCCGGCTGCTCGGATGGACAACAATGGACACGTATGGACGGTGAGGTCCATACGTGTCCATTGTTGTCCATACCCATCTATGCCCCCGTGAAGTTCGCCTTCCTTTTCTCCATGAACGCCCCCGTCCCCTCCTTGAAATCCGCCGTGCCGAAGCACTTGCCGAACTCCTCTATTTCTCGCGTGAGGCCGTTGGCGCCGGGTTCGTAACCGGCGTTCACCGCGCGGATGGCTGCGGCGAGGGCGGTGGGGCTGTTCTTCATGATGCGGGTGGCCAGTTCATGGGCGGTGCTCAGCAACTGGTTCCCGCCTGCGTCGGGACCTTCGGCCTGCTTCACAACGCGGTTCACCAAGCCCCATTGCAGCGCATCGGCGGCATCGATCATCTGCGCGCTCAGGATCATCTCCATCGCCTTGCCCTTGCCCACCAAGCGCGGCAGGCGCTGTGTGCCGCCGTAGCCGGGGATCACGCCCAGGCTCACCTCGGGCAGGCCCATTTTGGCGTTCTCGCTGGCGATGCGCACGTGGCAGGCCATCGCCAGTTCCAGTCCGCCGCCCAGCGCGAAGCCGTTCACCGCGGCGATCACCGGTTTGCCCAGGTGTTCCACGTGGTCGAAGAGCTGCTTCTGTCCATCGGCGGCGAGGGCTTTCCCCTCTTCCACGCTGAAGTGCGCGAACTCCTTGATGTCCGCCCCGGCCACGAAGGCCTTGGGCCCGCTGCCGGTGATGATCAGCACGCGCACGCCGCGATCGGCCTCGGCCTCCGTCAGTGCCTGGTCCAGCTCGGCGATGGTGGCACGGTTCAGCGCGTTGAGCTGGTCGGGGCGGTTGATGGTGATGGTGCGGATGCCGTCGGTATCGGTGAGGAGGAGGTTGGTGTAGGGCATGGATCGGTGCCCGGACTGGGTTCGGCGGGCATGTTGACAAATGTACCCGGCGGCGATCAGAGGCGGCCCGTAACCTTGTGGCATGTCCGTGTTCGCTCCTTCCGCTTCCATATTCGATCGTGCCGCCCGCATCC
>JAVFAQ010000261.1:0-4688 GCA_034002325.1 Flavobacteriales bacterium
GCAGTGATAAACCTGCGGCCGGGAACTAGGTAGGGTATATCCGGACGCAAGGATCGGGGGGCTGTTCCGCACGATGCGGGGCGGCCCCCTGTTCATTGTGGCCGGTGGGAGCGGGGCATGCGGCGCCGGCCCGCACATCGGCGGTCTTGGAAGGCGGCATGGTGGAAGGGCCGGGACCGGCGGGGCCGCCGTAGGGGGCCGTCCCGCTACTTTCGTGGCCGGCACGCATGGCCCCATCCTCCCTTCGCATCCTGTCCCTGGCCGTTCTCTCCGGCCTGCTCTGGTGCCTGGCGTGGCCCGCCGTGGGCGGCATCACCGCGCTGGCCTTCGTGGCCTGGGTGCCGCTGCTGTGGGCCGAGGAATTGCGGGGGCGATCGGACGGTGAACGGCGTGTGCGCTTCGTGCCTTACGTGCTGGCGGCCACCTTCGTGTGGAACCTGGGCTGCACCTGGTGGTTCGTGATGGTGAGCGAGCCGTGGTCCACCCGCTTGGTGAGCGTGGGCGCGCCCGTGCTGGTGAACACCTTCCTCATGGCCCTGCCCTGGTGGCTGCGTCGCGTGGCGCACCGGCGGCTGGGCGCGCGCTGGGCCGATGCCGCCCTGGTGCTCGCATGGATCGCCTTCGAGCGCCTGCACCATGGCTGGGACCTGCAATGGCCGTGGCTTTCCATGGGCAACGTGCTCGGCACCCGGCCGCAGTGGGCCCAGTGGTACGACCACACCGGCATGCTCGGCGGTACGCTGTGGACATGGCTGGTGAACCTGCTGCTGTTCCGGGCCATGCGCGCGTGGCGGCTTGGCCGGCCGTGGAAGAGGTCGATGGCCTTGGCCGGTACCGTGCTGTGCGTGCCCATGATGATCTCCCTGGCCCGCTTCCATCGCCACGTGGAGCAGGGGCCGCCCATGGACGTGGTGGTGGTGCAACCCAACATCGATCCCTACTCCGAGAAGTTCCACGCAGAGCCCATGGCCCAATTGGAGCGCATGCTGGAGCTGGCCGGGACCGCGATGGACACCGCCGTGCGCCTGGTGCTGCTGCCCGAGACCGCCCTGCAGGAGCATTCCACCGTGGACCCCCACGCCCACCCTCCGCTGTTCGTGGGCCTGTGGGAGAACGACCTGGACGGATCGCGCAGCGCGCGGCGCATCGCGGACTTCGTGCGCGCGCACGGTCGCACGGCGGTGCTGGCCGGCATGTCCTCCTATCACCTGCTGCCCGACGATGCGGCGTTGCCCCCGTACGCGCGCGCCCTCCCGGGCACGGACCGCCATTACAGCGCCGCCAACGCCGCGATGTTCACGGGCACCGACGGCCGGTCCTCCGCCTACCGCAAGTCGAAACTGGTGGCCGGTGTGGAGCAGCTGCCCTTCGCCGCCCTGCTCGGCCACATCGAGCAGTTGTCCGTTGACTTGGGCGGCACCACCGGCAGCCTGGCCAAGCAGGCCGAGCGAACGGTGTTCCGCGACCCGGCGGCGGGCATCGCCGTGGCCCCCGTGATCTGCTATGAATCCGTGTTCGGTGAGCATGTGGCCGCGCACGTGCGCAACGGGGCGGAGCTGATCGCGGTGATCACCAACGACGGCTGGTGGGCCGATTCGCCCGGCTACCGCCAGCACCTCACCTTCTCCAGCCTGCGGGCCATCGAGACGCGCCGTGCCGTGGCCCGCAGCGCCAACACGGGGATCTCATGCGCGGTGGACCAGCGTGGGGTGGTGCATGATGCAACGGACTGGTGGGTGCCCGATGCGCGGCGCGTGACGGTGCATCGCAACACGGCCATCACCCCGTTCGTGCGCCACGGCGACATCATCGGCCGGGCGGCGGTGGCGGCCACCATCGTCTTGCTGTTGATGTTGTTGCTGCCCGCGCGGTGGCGGCGCCGTCCCGGGCCTCGCTCAGAATAGCGGCACGCGGCGGGCCATGGGGCCTTGCGGGCCGTCGAACCGCACCACGTAGATGCCCTCGGCAATGCCCCGTTTGGGGATCCGCACCGTGTTGGGCCCCTCGCTCAGGGGCACGCTCCGCAGATGCCGCACCTCCTTGCCACTGGCGTCGAAGAGCCGCACCACATGGTCCTGGTCGAAATGGGCGTTCACCACCACGTTCAGGGCATCACCCTCATCCCAGGCGGTCACGATGTAGGTGCCGCCGTCCGCATCGCACCCGGCCGTGCGCATGGGCCCGCGCGCGTCGGTGCCGTCCATGTCCACCGTGCGCACCCGGTAGTAGGCCAGGGGCACCGGGGCCGGGTCCACGAAGGTGTATTCCTGCATGGTGCCGATGCTCCCGGTGGCCGCCACCTGGCCGATCGCTTCATGGGTGCTGCCGTCCGTACTGCGCTCCACCACGAAGTGCGATACGTTCTCCTCGCTGGCGGTGCGCCATTCCACCACCACGTGCGTGCCCGCGCATTGGGCGTCGAAATGGGTCAGCATCACCGGCAGCGGCGTGCTCAGGTCGGAGAGCGTCCACGAGCGGAACATCTCGGCCGGGGGCACCACCACGTTGCTCACCCCGGAGGGGATCGGTGTGCCGATGCCCGGTGCCAGGTCGCCCCAGAGCTGCGCGGGGGTGTTGAAGCGTTGGGCGCCCAGCGGAGAGGCCGCCGTGATGCCGCCGTTGGCCGCGTTGCCCGCGTGGATGTCATCGGTCGGGATGTACGTGAACTCCATGGTCACGGCCGGGGCGCCGGTAAATTGCCAGGGCGCCACGCCATGGTCCACGATCCAGAAGCGGTCCACCACGTGGGCCGATTGGTCGGGCGTGGGCAGCTGCGTGGTCTCCACGCCGGTGAACCAGTTGTTCATGTGGGTCACATCGCTGGGCCGGTACTGGTAGTTGTCCCACGTGGCCCCGCCCACGTGGTGGTTGTAGGTGGAAAAGACCATGGAGCGGTCCGCAGCGCCCGCACCTGCTGCCGTGATCTCGCAGGTGAAGGGGATCTTGCCGGCGTCGCTGGAAAAGGGGATCACGTACGTGCCGGTGTTGGCGCCGGTCTGCCACCGGATCCGATTGAACTCGCCCTCGGAGCGGATGTTGCCGCCGGTGCCCAGGGTGGTGATGGCGTTGGGGTTACCGTTCTGGATCACCAGCCAGGCCCCGTTGTCGATCCGCACCCAGCCGTTGTTGTTCAGCACCAATCGGGCCTGGGCCTGCACGTGGCCCACTGTGCCCAGCAGCAGCAGTGCCGTGGACCCGCCGACGATGGTGTGCAGAAGTGTGTTGCGGTGTGCCATGATGGGATCGGAATGGGACGTGTATGCCCGGGTGATGACGTACGGACCTGCCCCGTGGTTGTGCCGGAGCGGTGGTGAAGTTAAGCCGATCTTCGCCCCATGGTGCCGGGCGCCCATCCCCCATTTACCCACACCGCGCCGGTGCGGGACTTCCTCACCGTGCCCTTGGGAGCGGTTCCCGCAGCGGCCTGGGGCGCCCTCCGCCCGTGCCCCGAGTTCCTGTTCCGCCATGTGGGCGACAGCGGGAAGGCCCTGCTTTTCGTGGGCCGTGCCGAGTCGGCCGCGTGGCCCCGCATGCCCGCGCACGGCCCGGTGCCGCAGTGGTGGTACGGCCTGGTGGCATACGGCCTGAAGGACCGGTTGGAACGCCTTTCGAGCCGCCACGCCGATCCGTTCGCCCATCCGCTTTCGCGCTGGTGCGTGCCCCGCTGGGTGGTGGAATGGGGCGGGGGAGAGGCGCTGTTGCACGTGCCCGCCACCGATCGCGCCGAGGCCCTGCGCTTCTGCGACCGGCTCTTCGGCCCCGCCGACGCGCCGGTGCCGCACACCTTGGAATGGCTTCCCGGCACGCCCCGCGAACGGTACTTGCGGCAGGCGCGCGAGCTGATGGCCCACATCCAACGCGGCGACATCTACGAGGTGAACTACTGCACCCGGCGCACGGCCATGGCACCGCACCTGGACCCCTTCGCCGCGTTCGCGCGGATGTGGGAGCGCCACCGCCCGCAGTTCGCCGCCTTCCACCGGTGGAACGGACGCTTCGCCATCTGCGCCAGTCCCGAGCGCTTCCTCGCCTTCGCGGGCGATCGCGTGACGGGCCAGCCCATGAAGGGCACCCGTCCGCGCAGCGAGGACCCCGCCCGGGACCGCGCCCTGGCCCACGAGCTCGCCCATGATCCCAAGGAGCGCAGCGAGAACATCATGGCGCTGGACGTGATGCGCAACGACCTCTCCCGCGTGGCCGCATCGGGTTCCGTGCAGGTGGAGGCCCTGTGCGCGGTGCAGGCCCATCCGCGCGTACACCAGATGACCAGCACCGTGGCCGCCCGCCTGCGCACCGGCCTCACGCCCATCGACGCCGTGCGCGCCGCCTTCCCCATGGCCAGCATGACCGGTGCACCCAAGGTGCGCGCCATGGAGCTGATCGATGCCGCCGAGGACCAGGCGCGCGGCCTGTACAGCGGCACCCTGGGCTACTTCGCGCCCGATGGCACCGGCGACCTCAACGTGGTGATCCGCACCCTGCTGCACCATGCCGGCACCGGCCTCACCGCGCTCAGCACCGACAGCGCGCTCACCGCCCTTTCGGACCCCGTGCAGGAGTGGGAGGAATGCGAGGTGTAGGCCCGGTCCGTGATCGATGCCATCGGGCCATGATCCACCGCGTGCGCCATTCCCTGCGGCGGCACGCGGCCCTGCCCGAGGGCGCCCCGCTCTGGGTGGGCGGGTGCG
>JAVFAQ010000262.1:0-4662 GCA_034002325.1 Flavobacteriales bacterium
GGCGAAGCGGTCCAGCCGGCGGAACAGGTCGGTGAGCGGGGTGTTGCGCGAGCGGGGCAGGGCCTTCCAAAGCGGGCCCAGGGAGATCACGGCCCGGGCGGCCGGCCCCTTGCGGCGGGCGCGCAGCTCGGCCTGGTGCTTCCGGTAGCCGCCGAAGAGCTCGTCGGCCCCGTCGCCGCTCAGGGCCACGGTGACCTGGCGGCGGGTGCGCCCGGCCAGCACGAAGGCCGCCAGGGCGCTGCTGTCGGCGAAGGGTTCGTCCAGCGCGGCCAGGAAGCGGGGGTAGGCCTCGGCCAGGTCGTCCGTGCCCAGCATGAAGGCGTGGTGCGTGCTGCCGATGTGCGCGGCCACGGCGCGGGCATGGCGGCTCTCGTCGTAGTACGGGTCGTCCGCGAAGCCGATGCTGAAAGTGTGCAGGTCGCGGTGGTGCCGGGCCGCCAGGGCGCTGATGATGCTGCTGTCCAGGCCGCCGCTGAGGAAGCAGCCCACGGGCACGTCGGCCAGGAGCTGGTCGCGCACGGCATCGTCCAGCACGTGGTGCAGTTCCTTCTTGGCATCGGTGTGCGCGGGCACGGGGCGGGCCGCCCGCACCAGGTCGTACCAGGGTTCCACGGCCACGCCATGGGCATCCACGCGCAGCAGGTGCCCGGGCTCGAGCTTGTGCGTCCCCGCGAGCATGGTGTGCGGCCCGGCGATGTAGTGGTAGGTGAGGTATTGGGCCAGCGAGCCGGGGTCCACTTCCGCCGGGGCGCCCAAGGCCCGCAGGGCACGCAGCTCACTGGCGAAATGGAAGGCGCCATCGTGCCGGCACCACACCAGCGGCTTGATGCCGAAGCGGTCGCGCGCCACCAGCAGGGTGTCGGTCTCCGCATCGTGGATGGCCAGGGCGAAGAAGCCGTTGAGCTCGTGCAGGAAGGCCTCGCCCATCACGGTGTACAGGCGCAGGACCACTTCGGTGTCGCTCCGGCTGCGGAAGGTGTGGCCTTCGGCCTCCAAGCGGGCGCGCAGTTCCCGGTAGTTGAACACCTCGCCGTTGTACACCATGGTGTAGCGCCTGCCTGCCGTGGCAGGCCTGCCTGCCGTGTCGGTGAAGGGTTGATGGCCGGCGGCGCTGGTGTCGATGATGCTCAGGCGGCGGTGGCCCAGGACGGCGCGGCCCTGCCGGTACACGCCCGCATCGTCGGGCCCGCGATGGGCCAGGGCCGCCAGGGCGGCATGGATGCGGTCGCCGGCGGGGGAGGCCGACGGATCGATCAGGAAGCTGCCCGCGATGCCGCACATGGGCCGCAAAGGTGCGGCCGGATGCGATAAGGCCGAAGGGGTCGCCTTCGGCCTTGCTGCACATGGTATGTGGGACGATCCACCGCTGGGGCGGGTCGTCCACCTGTCGGGCGGACGATCCACCTGTCGGGCGGACGATCGCCCGCCCCTACAGGTGGATCACCTCGTCGTATGCGGCGGCGGCGGCCTCCATGATGGCCACGCTCATGGTGGGGTGGGGGTGTACGGTCTTGATGATCTCGTGGCCGGTGGTCTCCAGCTTGCGGATGCTCACGCACTCGGCGATCATCTCGGTCACGTTCATGCCCACCATGTGCGCGCCCAGCAGCTCGCCGTACTTGGCGTCGAAGATCAGCTTCACGAAACCGTCCTTGGCACCGGCCGCGCTGGCCTTGCCGCTGGCGCTGAAGGGGAACTTGCCCACCTTGATCTCCAGGCCCTGCTCCTTGGCGGCCTTCTCGGTGATGCCCACGCTGGCCACTTCGGGACTGGTGTAGGTGCAGCCGGGGATGTTGCCGTAGTCGATGGGTTCGGGGTTCTTCCCGGCGATGGCCTCCACGCAGGTGATGCCCTCGGCGCTGGCCACGTGCGCCAACGCGGGACCCGGCACCACATCGCCGATGGCGTAGTAGCCCGGGATGTTGGTGGCGTAGAACGCATCCACCTTGATCTTGCCCTTGTCGGTGACGATGCCCACCTCCTCCAGGCCGATGCCCTCGAGGTTGGCGGCGATGCCCACGGCGCTCAGCACGATGTCGCATTCGATCTTCTGCTCGCCCTTGGGGGTCTTCACGGTCACCGTGCAGCCCTTGCCCTTGGTGTCCACGGCGGTGACCTCGCTCTTGGTGAGCACTTCCATGCCCTGCTTCTTGAAGCTGCGCTCCAGCTGGCGGCTCACCTCTTCATCTTCCACGGGCACCACGTTGGGCAGGAATTCGATCAGGGTCACCTTGGTGCCCAGGGCGTTGTAGAAGTAGGCGAACTCGCTGCCGATGGCGCCGCTGCCCACCACCACCATGCTTTTGGGCTGCTGGGGCAGCACCATGGCATCGCGGTAGCCGATGATCTTCTTGCCGTCCTGCTTCAAGGTGGGCAGTTCGCGGCTGCGGGCCCCGGTGGCGATGATGATGTGCTTGGCCTCCAGCACCTGCTTCTTGCCGTCCGCGCCGGTCACCTCGATCTTCCTGCCGGGCATGAGCTTGCCGCTGCCCATGACCACGTCGATCTTGTTCTTCTTCATCAGGAAGGTCACGCCCTTGCTCATGCCGTCGGCCACGGCGCGGCTGCGGGCCACGATCCCGGGGAAGTCGGCCTTGGGCGCCCCCACGGTGATGCCGTAGTCCTTGGCGTGGTTGATGTACTCGAACACCTGGGCGCTCTTCAGCAGGGCCTTGGTGGGGATGCAGCCCCAGTTGAGGCAGATGCCGCCCAGGGATTCCTTCTCCACGATGGCGGTCTTCAGGCCCAGTTGGCTGGCGCGGATGGCGGCCACGTAGCCGCCGGGGCCACTGCCGAGAACGATAAGGTCGTAGCTCATGCTGATGATGGTGCTGGTTGGCTGGTCGGGCGCAAAACTACCCCATGATCCCGAAGTGCCCATGGGCCATGGATGGACAAGGCCGCCCGGGGCGGGATGGGTGCTCGGGTCCGGGGACGATCGCATGCGGACCCTTCTGCCTGCTTCCTTTCCCTTCCGCCACGGCTTAACGGACGCAACGACATCGCAGCGGTCGTGAGGAGCCCCGCCACCACTCACCGCCATGCACCATCATTGTGGCGGGGACCGTGGTGTTCGTTGCGCCCTGGCGGTGGGGAACAATGCACCCTCCCCCAATGGTGCGGTGAGGATAAGTCCGTCTCGATGCCGGTCCGGTGGTTTTGGACCGGAACCCTACATTGCTCTCCTAACCATCCCATTCCCATGGAAACCACCATCGACCATACCCGCCTCTCACAACAGGATGCCGACACCCTGCTGCGCACCGCCAAATGGGCGCGGTTCATCGGCCTGGTGGGCATGGCGCTGGCGGTGCTGATGGTGCTGGGCAGCTTCTTCGTGGGCACGTTCTTCAACCGGATGATGGCCATGCAGAGCGCGGCCATGGGCATGGGCGGCATGGAGCAGACCATGGTCTCGGGCATCGGCATGCTGTACACGGTGATCATGATCGTATCGGCGGGCATCTACTTCGTGCCCTCGTGGCTCATGCACCGCTTCGGCACGCGCACCCGCAAGGCGCTGGCGGGCCCCTTCGATGCCGCGGCCTTCAGCGAGGGCCTCACCGCCCACCGCCGCATGTACACCTTCATGGGCATCCTCACCATCGTGGTGGTGGTGATCTACGGCTTCGCCCTGCTGGTGATGGCCGTGAGCTGGAGCCTGATGCCCGCCCCGCCGGTGTACTGACCGCCCCGCCGTTGTCCACGATCGCCGTTGGACATCTATTGCGGCCCCGTCCGCCACGGGACCGTGCCGCGCCTACATTGGCTGGACCAAACCCATTCACCATGGACACCACCATGACCGCACCGGCCCAACGGCCCACCTTGCTCACCATCGTCTGCATCCTCAGCTTCATCGGCGGGCTGTGGGGCGCGATCGACGGCTTCCGCACGGCCTTCACCGACAAGGCGCAACTGGACCTGGCCGAGGCCCGGGAAGAGGTGGAAGGCGCCATGGCCGATGTGCAGGGCCCGGGCGCGGAGTTCGCCCAGCGCATGATGGAGCAGGGCATCGCGCTGGCCGAGACCGCCGCCGCCAACGCCCGACCGCTGGGCATCACCGCGATCGTGCTCGCATTGATCAGCCTCTACGGCGTGTGGCTGATGTGGAACCTGCGCAAACAGGGCTTCTGGTTCTACACCCTGGCGGCCATCGGTGGCATCATCGTGCCGCTGTACTTCCTCGGCTTCAGCACCCTGGCCGTCCTGGGCCTGGGCATCGGCGCGCTCATCAGCATCGTGTTCATCATCCTCTACGCGGTACACCTCAAGCACATGCATTGAAGATCGCGGCCACCGCACTGAACCCCGTTCGATGCACTTGGACGGGGTTCTTTGTTCCGGGCGGTGAGATCATTTCACCCCAGCGGAACACAAGGAAAACCACAGAGGCACAGGGTTCACAGGGAAGACCACAGAGGCACAGAGGCACGGAGCCGCCTCACTTCGTTCGCGCGGACGGGTCACGCAGACTGGGCCCTTGCGCCTTGTGCATAGTGCCTTGGAACTTGCGCCTTTCCACCTTACCGCCTTTAACCCTTCAGCCTTTAACCCTTCCAGCCTTCCAGCCTTCCAGCCTTCCACCCTTCACCCTTTAACCCTTCCAGCCTTCCACCCTTCACCCTTTAACCCTTCAGCCTTTAACCCTAAACCAATTAA
>JAVFAQ010000263.1:0-4641 GCA_034002325.1 Flavobacteriales bacterium
CACAGCGAGCCGAACTGGTTGGGCAGGGGGAAGACCCAGTAGCCCAGCCAAAGCCGGCCCATGTGCAGCAGCGGGAACATCGCCGCCATGATCACGGCGAAGATGGTCATGGCCTCGGCGCTGCGGTTCACGGCCATGCGCCATTTCTGGCGGAACAGCAGCAGCACCGCGCTGATCAGGGTGCCGGCGTGGCCGATGCCCACCCACCACACGAAGTTGGTGATGTCCCAGGCCCAGTCCACCGTCTTGTTCAACCCCCACACCCCGATGCCCTTGCTCAGCAGGTACATCACGCAGCCCACGCCGTACAGGGCGATCAGCCCGGCGATGGCCGTGAGCACGTACCAGCCGCGCGGGGCCTTGTTCTCGATCGGCCCCACGATGTCCTGGGTGATGTCGTGGTAGGTCTTGTGACCCAGGATGAGCGGTTCGCGGATCGCTGCTTCTGAATGCATGGTCCTCTGTGTCCTTGGTCGTTTATGCCGTGGCCCCCTGTTCGTTGCGCACCTTCACCAGGTAGTTCACGTTGGGCTTCACGCCGATCTCCTCCAGCATGTGGTAGCTGCGGTCGCCCGTGGCCAGGGTGCGCACCCGGCTCTTCTTGTCGTTCAGGTCGCCGAAGACGATCGCGCCCGTGCCGCACGCCGCGCTGCACGCCGTCTCGATGGCCCCGTCCTGCACCGGCGTGCCGGCCTTCTTCGCCGCCAGCTTGCCGGCCTGGATCTCCTGGATGCACATGCTGCACTTCTCGATCACGCCGCGGCCGCGCACCACCACGTCCGGGTTCAGCACCATGCGGCCCAGGTCGTCCCACGCGGGGTTCACCTCGCCGAACTTTTCGGTCACGTAGTTGAACCAGTTGAAGCGCCGCACCTTGTAGGGGCAGTTGTTGGCGCAGTACCGCGTGCCGATGCAGCGGTTGTACGTCATCTGGTTGAGGCCCTCGTTGCTGTGGGTGGTGGCCGCCACCGGGCACACCGTCTCGCACGGGGCGTGGTTGCAGTGCTGGCACATCACCGGCATGAACACCACCTTGGGGTTCTCGCTGGGCACCTCCATCCGGAGGTACATCGGGATCTTGCTCAGCCCTTCCTCCTTCGCGCGCTCCTTGGTCATGTCGGAGCTGTAGTAGCGGTCCAGGCGCAGCCAGTGCATCTCGCGGCTGCGGCGCACCTCGTCCTTGCCCACCACGGGGATGTTGTTCTCCACGTTGCAGGCGGTGATGCACGCCCCGCAGCCGATGCAGCTGTTCAGGTCGATGCTCAGGCCCCAGCGGTGGCCCACGCCCTCCACGGGGTGCTCGGCCCACAGGTCGAACTCCGCCACGGGCTTCCGGTCCCGCGCGTCGATCACGCCGTCGGCGTTCACGTCCTCATGCACGCCCAGGGCATGCACCGGGTTGTAGGCGGTCTTGTCGCCGGCCTTGTACACCGCCAAGCTGGTCTCGCGCACCACGCTGTGGCGGTCCATGTGCGTGAGGTGCGTCTGGGTGATCGCCACCGGGTAGGTGCCCGCGGCCTTGGCCACCGTCACGTTCAACTGGTCGTAGCCGATGCGGCCGCCGGCGAGCGTGGTGAAGGGGTAGGCGTTGCGGCCCACGGGGTTCCAGTCGCCGTTGTGGTCGGTGACGCAGGCGGCGCGGCCCACTTGCTCGCCGTTCGCCCCGCGGCCGTAGCCCAGGGCGATGGCGATGGTGCCCGAGCGCTGGCCGGGGCAGGGCACCACCGGCAGGGTGATCGCCCGGTCGCCGGCGGTCACCGTCACCAAGCTGGCCGGCGCCTGCTCGCCCAGGTACATGTTCAGGCCCAGGCGCTCGATGTCCACCGGCGCCATGCACACGTAGTTGTCCCAGGTGATCTTGGTCAGGGGGTCGGGCAGCTCCTGCAGCCAGGGGTTGTTGGCGTGCTGGCCGTTGCCGATGGCCTCGGTGGTGTAGAGTTGCAGCTCCCACTCGCCGGCACCCTGGGCGGCGGCGCGGGCGGCGGCGGCCGCGGCCTGGAGGTCGCCGCTGAAGGCCACGGGGGTGGCGGCCGGGGCGGCCGTCTCCATCACGCCGCTCTGCACGGCGGTGTTCCAGGTGTCGGCGAAGGCGGCGGCCAGGCCGGCCTGCGGGGCGATGTCCGTCTCCCAGTGCTTCCGCAGGAAGGCGTACCAGCTGCTGTACGAGCCCGACCAGCGCAGCAGGCTCTGCTGCCACTGGCGCGTGTCGAACAGCGGGGAGATGGCCGGTTGCGCCAGGGCGTATTGCGAGGGCTTGGGCCGGTGGTCGTTCCAGCTCTCCAGGTAGTGGTGGTCCGGGGCGATCCAATCGCACAGGCTGGCGGTCTCATCGGCGTGGCTGCTGAAGCTCACGCTGAAGGTGCGCGCCAGGCCGGCCTTGAACTCCTCGGCGTTGGGCAGGGCGTAGGCGGGGTTCACCCCGTGCATCAGCAACGCGCCCACGGTGCCGGCGGTGAGGTCCTTCACCAGCTGCGCCATGGCGGCATCGTCGCCCTGCTTGAAGAAGGTGTGGTCGTCCAGGTCGATGGTGGTGCCGTAGTTGCCCAGCATGTGGTTGATGCTGTTCACCAGCACCTGCACGCCCTCGTCGTTGCTGCCGGCCATCACCACGCTGCGGCCGCGCGCGCCCAGCAGGGCCTCGGCGGCGGCGCGGACGGCCGCGTCGATCGTCTCGTTCGATCCGCCCACTGCGGTGCCGCCGGCCTGGCGGGCGATCTGGTCGTGCAGGCTGATCACCGCCAGGGGCAGCTCGCTCACCTTCAGGGGCACGCGCACATCGGCGTTGGCACCGGTGATGGTCATGCGCGCCTCGAACTGGAAGTGCCGGTTCATGGCCCCGTCCGGGTTGCGGCGGCCGGCGTACTGCCAGGTGTGTTCCGTGGCGCTGCCCCAGCTGCTGAGGAAGTCGGCGTCCACGCCCACCACCACGTCGGCCTTGGTCAGGTCGTAGCTGGGCAGCACGCGCTTGCCGAAGCTCTTGAGGTTGGCGTCGGTGAGGCCGCTGTGGCTCACGGTGTCGTGCTGGACGTGCTCCACGGTGGCGAAGCGTTCCTTCAGCGCGGCGATGGCGGCCTTGGTGCTGGGGCTGATGAGCGTGCCGCTGAGCAGCACGATCCGCTTGCCGGCCGCGGCGGTCTCACGCAGCTTGGCGGTGATGGCGGCATCGGCATCGGACCAGGTGGCCGGGGCCATGCCGGCCTCGGTGCGTTGGTGCGGGCCCCGCAGGCGCACGCTGTCGTACAGCTCCAGCACGCTGCTGGTGATCCGGGCGTTCACCGTGCCCACGGGCAGGGCCGGGTTGCGGTTGATGCCGTGGCGCGGGTTGCCCTTCACGAAGATGGGCCGGCCCTCGCGCGTCTTCACCAGCACGCTGGCGAAGTCCTCCCCGTCGTAGAAGGTGCTGGCGTACCAGTTGGCCACCCCCGGGGTGATCTCCTCGGGCTTGTTGACGTAGGGGATGCTCTTGATCACCGGCGTTTCGCAGGCGGCCAATGTGGCGGCCCCGATGCCGAAGCCCAGGAACTTGAGGAAGTCGCGGCGGTCGGTCCGGGCGCCGGCCATTTGGCTGTCGCCCAGCACCTGGTCGATGGCGAGTTCCTGGGGGAACTCATGCTCACGGCCGGCGAGGGCCTCGGGCGCCTGGTGCAGTTCACCGAGGTCTTTCCAGTATCGCTTCGTGCTCGACATGGCGGCGTGCGTTCGTTCTTCTCTTCTTAGTAATGGCACTTGGCGCATTCCAGACCGCCGAGCTCGCGCACGGTGATCTTGCCGTCCTTCAGGTACTTCTTCAGCTCGCTGTGGCCCTTGTCGGTCTCCATCAGGCGGGCCATCACCTCGTCATAGTAGCCGTTGCCGGTCATGCGCACCTCCTGGTCGGTGTGGCAGTCCAGGCACCAGGCCATGGTCAGCGGCGCCCATTGCTCGGCCACGGTCATCTCGGTGTCGATCGGGCCGTGGCAGTCCTGGCATTCCAGCCCGGCCACCGCCACGTGCTGGGCGTGGTTGAAGTAGGCATGGTCCGGCAGGTTGTGCACCTTCACCCAGCGGATGGGTTCCTCCTCGCCGGTGTAGGTCTGGTTCTCGGGGTCCCAGCCCACCGCGGCGTAGATCTTGGCGATCTCCTTGGTGCCGGTCTTGGTGCCGGTGTCCACCGCTTTATGGCAGTTCATGCACACGTTGGCGCTGGGGATGCCGGCGTGGCGGCTCTTCTCGGCGCCGCTGTGGCAGTACTGGCAATCGATCGCCAGGTTGTCCGCGCCGGCATGCAGGGTATGGTCGAAGGCGATGGGCTGCTCCGGGCGGTAGTGCTCCACCTCGGGCCCGCCGTACACGCCCACCACCCACAGGGCGTTCCACCCCTGCACGGTGAGCCATACCACCAGGAAGAGCCCCAGGAAGCTGGCGAACTTCTTGTTGTTCCACGCCCACGCGCGTAAGCCGCCCCAGAAGGTGTACTTCGGCGGGGCGGCCTTCTCCTCGGCCTCGGCCACCGCCGAAGCCAGGCCCTGCCGCACACTGTTCAGGGAAAGGATCACCACCAGCAGCAGCAGCCCCACTACCACCAGCCACAGCCAATCGTTGCTGCCGCCCTCGTCCGTGGTCTCGGTGGGGGTCGGCCCCGGGACGTCCGCCGCCACCGGG
>JAVFAQ010000264.1:0-4633 GCA_034002325.1 Flavobacteriales bacterium
GCTCGGTGGGCGCGAAGCGTACCCCGGGGAAGCGCGCCAGGGGCCGGTAGCCCCGCGTGGTGGCGCCCATGGGCCGGTGGAAGACCTCCTCCACATAGCGGTCCAGCGGCCGGCCGGTGATGCGCTCGATCACCTCCTGCAGCAGGTAGTAGCCCATGTCGCTGTACAGGTAGTCGGTGCTCCGGGCCAGCTTGGTGCCCAGCACCCAGGGCAGCAGGCTGTCCGTGTACGCCTTGTGCATGTACAGTCCCTCGGCGAGGCGCACGGTGAAGGGTTCCACGGAAGTATCGCTCACCACCCCGGGCTTGAACCGGCCGTCCGGCCCCGTCAGGCGCAGGTGGAAGGGTTCGAAGGCGCGCAGGCCGGCCTGGTGGGTGAGGATGTCGCGCAGTGCCATGCGGGCGTGTGCGCCGTGGTCCTTCTCCAGCTCGGGCAGGTAATGGCCCAGCCGCTTGTCGATGTCGATCCGGCCTTCGTCCACCAGTTTCATCAGGGCCAGGGTGGTGGCGGCGACCTTGGTGATGGAGGCCAGGTCGTAGAGGTCGTCCGTGCGCACGGGCCGCTTGCGGTCATAGCTGTGATGGCCGTAGGCGCGGTCCACCACCACGCGGCCGTCCACCGCCACCAGCACCTGCGCGCCGGGGTAGGCCTGTGCGGTGATGCCGGCGCGCACGATGCTGTCGATGGGCGCGAGCAGGCCGGTGGAGAGGCCGATCTCCTCGGGCACGGCCCGGCCCAACCGCCCCATGGCCGCGTAGGCGATACCGTCGCCGGCCTTGTGGAAGGCGTTGGGCGACACGGGCAGGCGGCCGTTCACCGGGATGGCACCGAAGAGGGCCTGCGCCACCAGGTCCTGCACGGCATCGTTCTCCTCGTAGGCGATCACGGTGGTGGCCTTCAGCTGGGCGCCGTGGGCGTCGGCCAACCGGTACGGGTTGGCGAAATACACGTTCACGGTGGGCTTGTTCGCGGCGATGGCCCGCACGATGTCCTGGGCGCCGGCGGGTATGCCGTACCGCCGCCCCACGCGCCAGGTGGTGCCATGCACGGAGACGATCACGCGGTGGTAGGGCCCCAGGGCGGCGAGCAGGGCCTTGAGCGAGTCGGGCGGGGCGGCCTTGTCGCAGCGGAACACGGCGACGTCGGCGTACTGCTTGAGGCTGCGCTGGAAGGCGTTGTCCAGCGGGTCGCCGATCACCACCGATGCGATGCGCAGGGTGTCCAGGTCGTGGAAGGGCAGCACCCCGTGGTGGTCGGCGGCCACGGTGATGGCGGCGGCGTAGAGCCGGCGGCGCAGGGCCTCGGCGGCGGGGGTGTTGAGGTCGGCATGGAGGCCCTGCGGATCGATGGGCGGTGCGCCGCGATGCAGCCCGGCCCATTCCTTGGCGCGCAGCACCTTCAGGCAGCTGTGGTCGATGCGGGCACTGTCCAGCTCGCCATCGGCCACGGCCCGGCGGATGCGGTCGATGGCCTTCGCGGGGTCCTGCGGGAAGAGCATCACGTCGTTGCCGGCGAGCAGGGCGCGCAGCTCGATCTCGCCGGGCTTTTCGGCATTGGCCACGCCCTTCATGTTGAGGGCATCGGTGAAGACCAGGCCGTCGAAGCCCATCTCGCCCAGCAGCAGGTCGTTGACGATGGGCGCGCTCAGGGTGCTGGGCAGGCCGCGGGTGCTGTCCAGGGCGGGCACTTCGAGGTGGGCCACCATCATGCCGGCGAGCCCCTCGCCCACCATCCGGCGGAAGGGCCACAGCTCCAACGAATCGAGGCGGGCCATGGGGTGGGGCACCACGGGCAGGGTGTGGTGCGAGTCGGTGTCGGTATCGCCATGGCCGGGAAAATGCTTGGCCACGGCGAGCACGCCGCCCGCCTGCAGGCCGCGCATGTAGGCGATGGCCTTGCGGGCCACGTTGGCGCGGTCCTCACCGAAGCTGCGGTCGTTGATCACGGGGTTGCGCGGGTTGTTGTTCACGTCGGCCACGGGACTGAAGCTCACATGCACGCCCAGGCGCCGCATCTGCCGGGCGATCTCCGTGCCCATGGCCTCGATCAGGCGGTCGTCCTGGACGGCGCCCAGGGCCATCTGGCGGGGGAACTGCACGGTGCTGTCCAGCCGCATGGCCAGCCCCCACTCCAGGTCCATGCCCAGCAGCAGCGGGGTACGGGCGGCCGCCTGGTAGCGGTCGGTGAGGCGGGCCTGCCGGCCGGGGCCGCCCTGGAAGAAGATGAGGCCGCCGATGTGGCGCTCGCGCACCAGCTTCTCGATGGCCGCCTCGTGCTTCGCGTCCTTGTCGCTGTACGCGGCCACCATCATCAACTGGGCGATACGCTCCTCGAGGGAAAGCGTGGCCAGCACGGAATCGGCCCACGGCGTGGGGGCGGCCAGGAAAGGCGGCGGCAGGGGCCCCGCGGACCGGGCGGCGGGCGAGGCGGCCAGGGGCGGCCCCAGCACATCGGTGCCGCCGGCGGTGAGCAGCACGGTGGCGGCAAGGGCGATGGGACGAGGCAGATGGCGCATGCACATGGAACGGCAAAAGCGGCGCCGCACGCATGGTGGTGCCCGCCACGCGGCAAAACTACCGGCCCCGACGGGGGGCCTGCGGGCGGCACCGGGCCAGTTCTCAACAGCGGCGGGCGTGTAAGCGGGCAGGGCCTGCGCCATGGCGCGTTACCTTTGGCGGCGATCCCTGTGCCCATGGCGGCCCGCCTGTCCGGCAGGCAGGGCCCCACGGACCATCGCACCACGCATGCCCGACATCATCCGGCTCCTCCCCGACCATGTGGCCAACCAGATCGCGGCCGGGGAAGTGGTCCAACGGCCGGCCAGCGTGGTGAAGGAGCTGCTGGAGAACAGCATCGATGCCGGGGCCACGGCGGTGACGCTGGTGGTGAAGGACGCGGGGCGCAGCCTGGTGCAGGTCACGGACGACGGGCGCGGCATGGGGCCGGCCGATGCGCGCCTGTGCTTCGAGCGGCACGCCACGAGCAAGATCCGCGCGGCGGCCGACCTGGAGCAGGTCACCACCAAGGGCTTCCGCGGGGAGGCGCTGGCGAGCATCGCGGCCATCGCGCAGGTGGAGCTGCGCACGCGGCCGCACGCCGATGAGCTGGGCACGCGCGTGCTGATCGAGGGCGGCCGTGTGCGCGTGCAGGAACCCGTGGCCGGTGCGGCGGGCACCACCATCGCCGTGCGCAGCCTGTTCTACAACGTGCCCGCGCGGCGCCAGTTCCTCAAGAGCGACGCCGTGGAGATGAAGCACGTGCTGGAGGAGTTCCACCGCGTGGCCCTGGCCCATCCGGAAACGGCCTTCAAGCTGGTCCACAACGACCACGAGGAGCACCACCTGCCGGCCCACGGCGCCGGGCAGGCCGGTCTGCCCAACGCGGCCCGCAAGCAGCGCATCGTGGCCCTCTTCGGGCGCAAGTACGACGAGCGCATCGTGCCGGTGGAGGAAGCCACGGACCTGTTGGCGGTGCATGGCTACGTGGGCAAGCCCGAGTTCGCCCGCCGCACCCGGGGCGAGCAATACTTCTTCGTGAACCGGCGCTTCATCCGCAGCGCCTACCTGGACCATGCGGTGCGCAAGGCCTACGACGAGCTGCTGGCCCGCGACGCGCACCCGGCGTGGTACCTCTTCCTGGAGCTGGACCCGGCGCAGATCGACATCAACATCCACCCCACCAAGACCGAGATCAAGTTCCGCGACGACCGGGCGGTGTACGCCATCGTGCATGCGGCGGTGCGACGCGCGCTGGGGCGGTTCAACATCACGCCGAGCATCGACTTCGAGCCCGAGCCCGCCATGATCGCGGCCTTCAGCGGCGGCGGTGGCGCCCCGACCGCCGCACCGCCGGCATGGCGCCCGCAGGACCTCGGGGCCTTCGCCGGGGTGCCGCGTCCCAGCCCCGAGGGCTGGCAGCAGCTCTTCGACATGGACGGCACCGCACCGCCCCCGGCCGTGCCCCTGGCCGATGACCAGCGGCGGGTGCTGCCCTCGCGCGAGCATGAGGGCATGCCCGGTGAGCGGCCCGTGTTCCAGCTGCACGGCACCTACATCATCGCCCAGTTGCGCAGCGGCTTCATGGTGCTGGACCAGCAGCGGGCGCATGAGCGGATCTTGTACGAGCGGCACCTGCGCAGCCTGGAGAACGGTGCGGGGCTGAGCCAGGCCCTGCTCTTCCCGCGCAACGTGGACCTTCCGCCGGGCGACATGGCCCTGGTGGAGGAGCTGCGGCCCGAGCTGCGCGCGCTGGGCCTGGACCTCGCCCCCTTCGGCGGGGGCACCGTGCAGGTGAACGGCATGCCGGCCGAGGCGCCGGACGAGGACCCCGCGCTGCTGCTGGAGAGCCTGCTGGAGCAGCTGCGCCATGAGCAGGCCGCCCTGCGCAACGAGCGCCACGCGGCATTGGCCCGCGGCCTGGCCCGCAGCATGGCCATGCGCAGCGACCGCGTGCTGGACACCCCGCAGATGCACGCCCTGATCGACCGCCTCTTCGCCTGCACGGTGCCCATGCGCACCCCCGGCGGCAAGCCCACCCTGATCACCTTCAGCCTGGAGGAGGTGCACGAACGGTTCCAACGCTGATGCAGAGGATGGGCGCCCCTTTCGCCGGATTGCCGGTGGTGGTGAAGAAC
>JAVFAQ010000265.1:0-4607 GCA_034002325.1 Flavobacteriales bacterium
GTGGTGGTGCTGCCCGTGGTGGACGCCGAGAAGCGGCTGGTGGGGCGGATCACGGTGGACGACGTGATCGACGTGATGGCCGAGGAGGCCACCGAGGACTACCAGCTGGCCAGCGGCATCAGCGAGGACGTGGACGCCATGGACAGCCCGGCGGTGCAGATCCGCGCGCGCCTGCCCTGGCTGTTGATCGGCCTGGCCGGCGGCATCCTCTCCTCGCAGATCATCGCCCAGTACGAGGCCGAGCTGCGCATCGACCCCAAGATGGCCTTCTTCATGCCCCTGATCGCCGCCACCGCCGGCAACGTCGGCGTGCAGTCCAGCGCCATCGTGGTGCAGGGCCTGGCATCGGGCACCCTCGACGGCATCCGCCTGATCGCCCGCCTGTGGAAGGAGATGCGCGTGGCCCTGGTCACCGCCCTGGTCTGCGGCACGCTCATCTTCATCGTGAACCTCGCCCTGCAACAGAGCCAGGCCCTCACCTGGACGGTGAGCATCGCGCTGTTCACCGTGATGATCACCGCCGCCCTGTTCGGCACCTCCATCCCCCTGCTGCTGGAAAAGCTCAAGGTGGACCCCGCCATGGCCACCGGGCCCTTCGTCACCACGCTCAACGACATCTCCGGGCTGATCACCTACTTCACCGTGGGCCACTTCATGTACGACCACTTCCACTGAGGGCCGCGCCCCGTGGAACGCCCATGCACTTCGCCATCGTCGATATCGTGGACCCCGCCCTGGCCGAACGGCTCGCGGAGGCCGGCCACCGCTGCACCGCCCTGCATGGCCTCGCCGACGCCGAGCTGGCCCCCCGCCTCGGCGACGTGGACGGCATCGTGGTGCGCAACCGCCCGCTGCCCGGCACCATGCTGGCCCATGCCCCCGGGCTGCGCGTGGTGGGCCGCGTGGGCGCGGGCCTGGAGAACATCGACCAGCCGTGGTGCGCCGCGCATGGCGTGCAGGTGCTCAACGCGCCCGAGGGCAACCGCGACGGTGTGGGCGAGACCTGCGTGATGCTGCTGCTGGCCCTGATGAAGCACTTGGTGCGCGCCGGCACCGCCGTGCGTGCCGGGCAATGGCCGCGCGAGGCCAACCGCGGCCGCGACCTGGCCGGAAAGACCGTGGGCATCATCGGCCACGGCCACATGGGCGGTGCCTTCGCCGCGAAGCTCGCCGGCTTCGGCGTGCAGGTGCTGGCCCACGACAAGTACCGCACGGGCTTCGGCGGTGGCCACGTGACCGAATGCCCCTTGGACCGGCTGCTGGCGGAAAGCGATGCCATCAGCCTGCACCTGCCGCTGAACGACGAGACGCGCCACTACGCCGACGCGGACTTCTTCGCCCGCTTGGGCCGCCCCATCTGGTTCCTCAACACCTCGCGCGGGCCGCTGGTGCGCACCACCGCCCTGCTGCACGCGCTCGACCAGGGTCGTGTGATCGGCGCGGGGCTGGACGTGCTGGAGTTCGAGACGCCCGACCTGTCCCGCCTGGACCCCACCGCCGACCCCGCCACCCTGCGGCGCCTGCTGGCCCACGAACGCGTGCTCATCACCCCGCACATCGCCGGCGTGACCCACGAAGGCCGCGTGAAGATGGCCGAAGTGCTCGCCGCCAAGCTCATCCGCACCTTCCCCCATGCCCGTCATTGACCGATCTTCGCCGGCCCTGCTCCTGGCCGGCCTGCTCACCGCCTGCTCGCACATGCCCTCCACCACGCCCGACGTCCATGGCCACCGCGGCGCCCGCGGCCTGATGCCGGAGAACTCCCTGCCCGGCTTCATCAAGGCCGTGGAGCTGGGCTGCGACTACCTGGAGCTGGACGTGGTGCTCAGCGGCGACGATGAAGTGGTGGTCTCCCACGAGCCCTGGATGAGCAGCCGCATCTGCCTCACCCCGTACGATGCGCCCATCTCCCCCGCGGAGGAGAAGGAGCTCAACCTCTTCCGCATGTCCATCCTGGAGCTGCAGCAATACGACTGCGGCTCGCTGCCCCACCCGCAATTCCCCGGGCAGCAGTCACGCCCCACGGTGAAGCCCACCCTGCGCGAAGTGGTGGAGGTGACCGACGAGCACGCGCTGCTCAACGGCCACATGAACCCCTCGTACAACATCGAGATCAAGAGCCGGCCGGACTGGTACGGCATCTACCAGCCGGGCCCGGACCTGCTGGCCGCCCGCGTGGTGCGCGAGATCGACGCGGTGGACGTGGCCAACCGCTGCATCGTGCAATCCTTCGACCCCGCCGTGCTGCGCGCCATCCGGGCCGATCGCGAAGACCTGCCGCTGGCCTTCCTGGTGGAGACCAGCGCGGGCCTGGAGCAGGACCTGGAGCGGCTGGGCTTCACGCCGGACATCTACAGCCCGCACTTCAGCCTGGTGACCCCGGAGCTCGCGGCGCAAGTGCATGCGCGCGGCATGGACCTGCTGGTGTGGACGGTGAACGAGGATGATGACATCCGGCGGATCCTGGACGTGGGGGTGGACGGCATCATCAGCGACCGGCCGGACCGCGTGCTCTCGATCCTGGAAGGGCGCGAGTAGCGCGGCTACTTCAGCACGTAGCGCGCGGTGGTGCGGCTGCGCTGCTCCACCAGCACCCGGCGGCCGGTGGTGAGGGCCGCCAGCGCGGGCTCGTCGAAGTGGCGCACCGTGAGCAGCTCGCAGCCCGCGTTGTACCGCACCTCGTACCGGCCTTGCAGCTCGCCCACCAGGGCCCGCGCGCGCGGCGTATCGTCCACCGCCACGGTGAAGGCCACCGCGCTGTTCTGCATCAGGTCGATCCGCACCCGCCGCGCGGCGAAGAGCGCGAAGATGTCGCCCAAGTGCTCCTCCACGATGAAGCTCAGGTCGCGCGGGGTGATGCTGATCAACAACTGGTGCGGCTTCACGATGAACGAGGGCACCAGCGTGTCGTGGTCCGTGGCCGCGCTGATCAAGGTGCCCGGCGCGCCCAGGTCCATGAACGAGCGCACGTACAGCGGGATGCCCTTGCGCTGCAACGGCTGCAGGGTGCGCGGGTGGATCACGCTCGCCCCGAAGTAGCTGAGCTCGATGGCCTCCTTGTAGCTGATCCGCTCCAGCAGCCGCGTGTCGGGAAAGCGGTTCGGATCGGCGTTGAACATGCCGGGCACGTCCTTCCAAATGGTCACGCTCGTGGCGTCCAGGGCGTAGGCGAAGATGGCGGCGCTGAAGTCGGAGCCCTCGCGGCCCAGCGTGGTGGTCTCGCCCTGTGCCGTGCGGCCGATGAAGCCCTGGGTCACCGTGCGGTGCGGCCGGCGGTCGAAGGCGGGCATGTGCGCGGCGCAGTTGGCGGCCAGCACGTCCCACTGCACGTTGGCGGCGCGGTGGCGGGCATCGGTGGTGATGATCCGGCGCGCATCGAGCCACTGGTTGGCGATGCCCGCGGCGTTGAGGTGGGCGCTCACGATCAGGGTGCTCCACAGCTCGCCGAAGGCTACGATGCCGTCGTAATGCCGGTCCACGTCCTGTCCCGCCCCGGCGGGACCGGCATCGGCCGGGCGGGCCAGGACCGCGCGCAGCTCGGCGAAGCGTTGGTCCAGGGCGGCCCTGGCCGGCGCATCGTGCGGTGCCACGGCATGCAGCACCGCCCGGTGACGATCCTCCAGCTCCTGCACCCGGGGCAGCGCATCGCGGCCCTGCGCGCTCAGGCCCACCACCTCTTCCAAGGCGTTGGTGGTCTTGCCCATGGCGCTCACCACGATCACCAGGTCATCGTCCGGGAAATGGCGCAGCACGGCGGCCACGTTGCGCACGCTGTCCGCATCCTTCACACTGGCACCGCCGAACTTGAACACCTTCATCGCATGCGGGGGCCGGTGGCCGCTCCGGGCGCGAAGGTCGGAAGGGGCGGGGAATGGGAGGTGGCCGCGTGGGTCGTGCCATGATCGGACCGGCTCACCGATAGCAGCGCATAAGGAACTACCTTCATCGTGTTCCCGATCCCATGTGTACGCCCTCCACCCAGCACCGCTCGATCCGTTGGCGACCCGCACGAACACGTGCCATCGCACGATCTCCCGAGGCCGTGGGACGGGTGGGCGGCCATCGCATGGCGCAAACCAAAACAGCGGTACCGCACTGACCCATGCGCTCCGTTTGCTTGGCCGCATTGCTGCTTGTTGAAGCCTTGGCATACGGCCAGGGTTTCAACAAACGGTATGATGCATTTGTGTTGGGTTATATGCAAACTGCATTTGGTATTGAGCAACATGGAGAGAACTTCATGATAATATCCGGAAGTGACGATTATGATAGCATTACGCCCGGCGAATGGTTATTTCATGGCTCAGTTCTTCTCACTCAGATCGACCCACAAGGCAACAAATTGTGGGAAATGCGAACGTGGCGCCCTGATCATAGTGCCTTTGCAGGTTGGGCCAACTGCTGCGATACCATCCCTGGAGGCGGTTATGTGGTAGGCGGTGCCAGCGAGGACACCACCGGCTACGACGAGGTCTACCTCATGCGCTTCAACGCCGCGGGCGATACCCTCTGGACCCGCGTGTTCAGCGGCCCCACCGAAGACCATTACATGATCGGCCGTCAAGTGAAGCGCACACCCGATGGCGGTTTCTTGATCGTGGGCGATA
>JAVFAQ010000266.1:0-4594 GCA_034002325.1 Flavobacteriales bacterium
ACAAGCGCCTCGCTTGTCATGGCACGAGCCGCCGATGAGGGAGATGCAGAACCTCGGGGGGATACGACGACCCTGCTGGATCCTGATGTGGTGGAGATCAAGGGGGGAAGGGTCTGAAGGGAATCCACATATTATGCGCAGGGTCTCCTTCTTCGCCTTGGACCTCCGAAGCGGCGACGCGAAGGCGAAGAAGGAGACCCTGCGCGAGATGGACACGGCTGAGGTTGGAGGCGGGCACCCTGCGACGGGTAGGGTAGCCACAAGCCAGCCTGTCGCAGGCATGGCTACCGTGTTCATGTTCATGTGAAGCGCAGGCACAGCCTACGCTCAGAACCCGCCGATCACGCTACGCCTAGTGGGGGGCGAGGCGCCTTGATGTTGAAGAGGTGCCTATCGCCCATCAACAGTCCCCGGTGTACTTCTCCCCCATCCCTTCCCATCCGCACAATGCGGCCTCGGATGAGCTTCGCACCACCATTCGCCCATGCTTCGGCGAACACCATGCGCGGCACCTGGACCATCGTCCTGCTCGTCCTGAGCAATGTGTTCATGACGCTGGCCTGGTACGGCCACCTGCGCTTCAAGGACCATCCGTCGCTGGCCAAACTCGGGCTGTTCGCGGTGATCCTGACCAGCTGGGGGATCGCCTTCTTCGAGTACTGCCTGCAGGTGCCCGCCAACCGGCTAGGCCACGTGGACCACGGCGGACCGTTCTCCCTGGTGCAGTTGAAGGTGGTGCAGGAGGTGATCACGCTCGTGGTCTTCGTGGGGTTCAGCTTAGTGGCCTTCAAGCACGAGGCGTTCCGCTGGAACCATGCGCTGGCCGGGGTGCTGCTGGTGGCGGCGGTGTGGCTGGTGTTCAGGAAGTGATCGTTGATGCTCCGGCAGCCCGGATGATGCACGCGCCCCAAAAAGGGGACTATATTGTGCCGTCAAGCAGTAGATGGATGGATGTCCGTAAGTTCTGGGTCGCGGTCGTGGCAGTGCTCTGCTCGGGATGGCTCGGCGCTCAGTGCCCGAACGACAACATCCTGTACCTGAACGCCACCCCCGCCACCTGCCCGGGCACCGCATCGGTGGGCTGCATCTATGGCGGTGAATACGTGCTGGTGAACGTGGTGGCGGGCAATACCTACACCTTCAGCACCTGCGGTACCTTGTGGGATACGCAGATCACCCTGTACAACAATGCGGGCGGTGGATCGCTCGGCTACAACGACGACTTCTGCGGCCTGCAATCGACCGTGACGTGGACCGCCACCTTCACCGGGCAGCTACGGGTATTGGTGGACCAATGGAGCTGTGCCTCCAACTTTTCCTGTGCCGGCCTTACGGTGAGTTGCGCGCCACCGGTCTCAGGCGATTGCGTGTACACGCTCACCCTGAACGATAGCTGGGGCGATGGCTGGGGCACCTCCAGTGTGAGCATCAGCATCAACGGCGGCCCGTTCGTTCCGTACACGCTGCCCACCGGCACGGTGGCGGTGTACCAGATCGGCGTGAACATCGGCGATGTGCTGGTGGTGAGCTACAACAACTCGGATATCTGGCAGGATGAGATCTCCTATGCGCTCACCTTCAATGGTGGGCTGCTGTACAGCGCGGGTCCCTACCCTCCTGCAGGCATCGTGTACACCAACGTGGTGACCTGCGAAACACCCCCTATGGGGCAGGAGGACTGCCTGGGTGCCGTGACGATCTGCAGCAATGTGGCGCTGAACAACAACACGAACCATACAGGCGCATATCCCGACATCCATGCGGGGAACTCGGGCTGCCTCGATACACAGGAGTACCAGGGCATATGGTACATCTTCTCGCCCAGCGCAGGTGGCAACTTGGGCCTGTCGATCCAACCCAACGGACCCGACGACTATGACTGGGCCGTGTGGGGGCCCTACCCACCGGGAACGTCCCCCAGCGCGATCTGCCCGCCGATCGGCGCGCCGATCCGGTGCGCGGCGTCGAGCGGGCCGGCCACCTACAACAACACCGGCAGCTATGCCACCGGCATGGGCCACCCCACCTTCTCTCCACCGCAGTTCGCCAGCACCGCCACGAGCTACGGGATCCCCGCCACCACCGACGTGTGCCCGCTGACCAACCCGCAGCGCTGCGGCTGGGTGCCGGGCATGCAGGTCACCGTGGGCCAGGTGTACCTCATGTACATCAGCAACTGGTCACAGAGCAACACGGGCTTCAACCTGAGCTGGATCCTGGAGAACGGCGCGTCCCTGGACTGCACGGTGCTGCCCGTGGAGCTGCTCGACTTCAAGGCGGAACGATCGGCGGACAACGTGCTGCTGTCCTGGGACACCGCCAACGAGAGCATGTCGGAGCACTTCGAGGTGGAGCGCTCGTCCGGCGATATGATCTTCACCCCGATCGGCATGCTGCCGGGCGCGGGATGGTCCAATACGATGCGGCATTACGAATTGACCGACACCCGGCCGATGCAGGGACTGAACCAATACCGCCTGAAACAGGTGGACACCGATGGCGGCCACACGTATTCCGCCATCCGCACCGTGTACTTCAGTGGCCCCTCATCCGGAGTGCTCGCCGTTCCGAATCCGGGCAGCGACCATCTGGAGGTGTTCCACGCCACGGCCGAGGAAGGGGCCACGATCGCGCTTACCGATGCCACGGGCCGCATCGTAGCGGCCGTGCGCGCCACCGGCGACCGCACAGTGATCGCTCCCGCCGGCCTTCCGAGGGGGTACTACATCATCCGGCTGCACGCGGCCGATGGCACCCCGCTGGCACAGGCCCCCTGGATCAAGCAGTAGCGCACGGCAGGCGCCTTGGAGCCTGTTCACCCCGCCGGAATACCGGGAACATCAGCGTAACGCTCGTGGCCGTACTGTTTCATGTACAGGTCGTACACGATGCCATCGGCCAGGCCCACCTTCGGCACGAACAGCTCCTCGATACCGGCGTGCTCCAGAATCCCGAGGAAGATGTCGGCGGCGGGCACGATCCCATCGGCACGGTCGGGTCGCAGACGCAACACGCTGATGCGCTCCTCCAACGAATGCGCGCCGATACGGTCGCGTTTCGCCATGGCGGGCGTGAAGGACCTGCCCGTGGTGCAGGCGCTTCTCGCAGCGGTGCCCAAGGCGTTCCAGGATGAGGAGTTCACCTGACCGCTCGTTCATTGCTTGCAGACGACAAGCACCTCCGCCGCCTCCGGTGTGTCAAGATGCAGGTCGGTCCGGTTGAGCTTGCTGTGCGTGACGGTATCCGACCGGCGGACCTCGATGCTCCGGAAGCGGCACCGGGCCAGCCGAAGCACATCTTCCAACCGCATGACGCGCGGATGCACACGGTCGCCTTCCGCCTGCGGAGAGTAGGACAGGACAAGGTTCGCCCCGCGTTCAGCGACCAGCTTGAAGAGCTGCTCGAAGGCATCGGGCGCTTGGCTGCGGATGCAGAACGGCGATTGGTGCCGGTCCTTGCGATACGCCCCGCGGCTCACCGCGCGTCCGCCGTTCAGGTTCGTCCGGGACAATGCGGGGTGATCGCGCAGGCACATGGTTTCCAGCACGTGGTAGAAGCGGCTGTAATGGTCACGGGTGTAAGGTGGATCAGCATAGACCACCCCGATTTCATTTCCGCAGTCGTGCAGAAAGTCGCGATAGTCTGCACGAACGGCGACACCACCCGCGCGGGCAGGAGCCTTGGCGAGGTATGCCCTGGCCTGTTCTTCCACGACGCGCACCGGATCAACTGCACGCGCCTTTTCAACGGTACGCCACAACGACGGTTTGGGGCCGCCATCCTTGTTGCGCGGGCGCAGCGGTTGTGCGAATTGCTTGCCCACGGTGCGCACCAGTTCACTGGCCGTGCTGAGCACCACGGCCTTGCCGATGTCCTGAAGGGCCTTGGGCAAGGCTGCTACCCTTGCCAGCAGCACGTCCAGATCGATCGCATGCCGGTAGCTGAAGTAGAGGCCACCGTAGTAGCGTGAAACCAAGGAAGCTTGCCGGAGCCTGTCCTGGGAAAGGCGGTCTGTCACTTTGGCAAAGGCTTGCTTTCCTTCAGCAGGCGCGGGAACACTTCCGTCCATGCCCACCACCGACCCCAGTCCGATCAGATCGGCCAATGGTCCGGCATCGCCATCACGCGCACGATCCACGCATTCGGCCTCGTGATCGATCAGTGGTGCGAACGCATCGAGAAGTTCCCTCCCGATGGCATCCTCTTCAGCCGGTGCGATCAGCGACGAAAGCTCGATCGGCCGGACTTCCCTTTCCATCAGCACCGCCGAGGCGAGTACCCGTGCATATTCCTGTATGTCCACGGCAACCACCCGGTGCCTGAGGCCCAGAAAGGACGACACGACCCCCGACCCCGAGAACAGATCGCAGACCATGGCATCCCCGCCTCCCGCATCATCCACCGCATCGCCGATCTCATCGAGCAGCCGGAGTTTGCTGCCCAAGTAATGGATGGGGCGGAACACCCTTGTCCCAGCCCCCTAAATTCCCGGACGCGTTTATGGTCGCAGAACCATAAACCGTTTACCCATGAAAGAGAGGAAGAAGTTCAGCAAGGACGAGAAAGTGCGGATCGTACGAGAGGCCGCCGAGCA
>JAVFAQ010000267.1:0-4579 GCA_034002325.1 Flavobacteriales bacterium
CGTACTGCCGCATGGTGGTCCGCCCCATGCTCGACAAGTTCCGCAAGGTGTTCGCCGACAAACTGCGCCCCCCCTGACCCCGTTCCGCCCCCGCATGCGCCATATCCCCTTCATCCTGCTCGCCGCCGCCGCCCTTCCCCTGCACGCCCAGCCCGGCACTGAACTGGTGCGCAACGGCGGTTTCGAGGAGGCGAGCAAGGCGCCCGGCACATACGACCAATTGTCCTTCGCCACCGGATGGGCCAACGCCACCCTGGGCCTGCCCGAGCTGTTCGACCCGAACGCGAACGCCAAGACGGTGGGCATCCCGGTGAACGATTACGGCACGATGAAGCCGCTGGAGGGCGAGCGCTACGCCGGCTTCATGGGTTGGAAGAACGATGTGCGGGGCGGTTTCGGCGGAAGCATCCACGACGACCGCACCAAGCCGGGCTGGAACGCCTATTCGGAGTACCTGCGCACGGAGCTGGCGGCGCCGCTGCGGGCCGGCACGCGGTACGAGCTGGTGTTCCATGTGGCGCTCGCGGGCAACAGCGACCGGGCCATACAAGGCGTGGGCGCGCGGATGGACGAACGCGAGCTGTACCAGCACAACCGCAAGTTCATCGAGGAGATCCCGCAGGTGTTCACCGAGGAGCTGATCGAGGACAAGGGCGTGTGGAAAGAGGTGCGCGGCACCTTCACGGCGCAGGGCGGCGAGCGCTTCCTGGTGATCGGGATCTTCCCCTACGTGGGGTTGACCACCGCCGAGGTGATCGACGGCCCGGACAACCGGTACGCCTACTTCTACATCGACGGGGTGTCGTTGAAGATGGTTGAGTGAGGGGGTGTGGCGGGTGGGTTGTTAGTTGTCGGTTGTCAGTTGTCAGTTGTCGGTGGCGGGCACAGCCGGACATCGTGCCAACTGCCTCCTGCCAACTGCTCCTGCCCCCTGCTCCTGCTCCTGCCAACTGCCTCCTGCCAACTGCCTCCTGCAAACTGCCTCCTGCTCCTGCCAACTGCCAACTGCCTCCTGCCTCCTGCCTCCTGACAACTGACAACTAACAACTCCTCCTACTCCTCCTACTCCCCATCAATGTAGTCCTCCATGGGGTCGGTCATCATGAACATCACATCGTAGGGCATGGTGCGCGATTTGGCGCTCAGGTCGGTGAAGCCGGTGGCCAGGAACTGGTCCATGATCTCCTCAGGGGTCATGCGCTCGGCGACGGGCGGCCCCATGGGGGTTTCGCGCTTCTGCCATTCCACCATGAACAGCACGCTGGGCCGGCGCAGGCCGTTGCGCAGCTGACGCAGGAAGGTCTTCTTGTCCTGGATGCCCGGGAACGCATGCACGATCAGCGCGCAATCGGCTTCGCCGGCGGTGAGGCCGGGATCGCCCGTGGGCACGGCACGCACGACCAGGCGGTCGTCGCCCAGGCCGGCGGCTTCCTTGCGGGCCTTCAGCGCCTCGTACTTCTCCACGTCGTTGACGATGGCGATCACATTGGCGCCGGCATCGAGCAGCTTGAAGGTGAAGTAGCCGTCGTCGGCGAACAGGTCGGCGATGGTCCACCCGCTGATGTCACCGCCCATGAAGGCGATCAATTCACCGGGCTGCTGCCATTCGTCGCGCGGGTCGGCATGCTGGGCGAGCAGGGCCCGGCCTGCCTGCCGGACAGGCAGGCGCGCGGCGATGCTGTCCGTGGGGGCCGGGGCCTGCGGGTCGGGCGTGGAGGTGGCGGGCGCTTCCGGGGTACAGGCCACCAAGGGGAGCAACAGGGCGAGGAGTACGCGGGTCATGGGCGGGCGTTCGATGGGCGCCAAGATATTGAAGGGAGCACACGGCGGCGGCGCGGTGCCCTGTGCGTGCCCGGGTGGCGAGCGGTGGCGGACCTTACATTTGCCGGCATGCCTCCCCGGATCGACGACGAGCTGCAAAGCCGTTTCGACAATGAGCAGCATAAGGCCATGTTGAACGTGATGTTCACGGCCAACTGGTTCAAGAGCCGGCAGACGGCGGTGTTGCGGTCGCACGGCATCAGCCCCCAGCAATACAACATCCTGCGGATCCTGCGCGGCGCCAGCGGCCCCATGAACATGCAGGCCGTGAAGGAGCGCATGGTGGAGCGTGCGCCCAATGCCACGCGGCTGACGGACAAGCTGGTGACCAAGGCCCTGGTGGAGCGCACCCGCTGCACGGACGACCGCCGGGTGGTGTTCGTGCGCATCACGGACCGGGGCCTGGCGCTGCTCGATGCCATCGCCCGCACCTTCCGCCCGGCCCAGGCGCGCATGCTGGCGGCCCTCTCCCCGGCCGACGCCCGCGAGCTGAACCGCATCCTGGACCAATGCCGCCAGGTGCCCGAACCCCACGAAGAAGAAACCATCATCGCATGCACATCACCATCCGTCCCGCCACCTTGATCCTCGCCCTTTCCATGGCCGCCCTGGCCGGCGCACAGACCCTGGCGGTGGACCCCGCCCGCAGCACCGTGGAGTGGGCCGCCGCCAAGATGACCGGCTCGCACAACGGCACCGTGGGCATCCGCTCGGGTTCCATCACGATCGACAACGGCATCCTGGGCACCGCCGACCTGGTGGTGGACATGGACGCGATCACCTGCGCCGATGTGACCAACCCCGGCGCCAACGCCAAATTGGTGGCCCACCTGAAGAGCGATGATTTCTTCAGCACCGAGCAGCACGCCACGGCCACCTTCCGCACCACCACCGTGGAGGCCGTGCCCACCGAGCGCGAGGGCCGCCTGTACAACGTCACCGGCGACCTCACCATCAAGGGGATCACCCACCCGGCTGTGTTCCAATGCCACGTGGCCGAGGCCGATGGCGGGGTGCATGCCCACGGGTCGCTCACCTTCGACCGCACCAAGTACGACGTGAAGTACCGCTCCGGCGCCTTCTTCGAGGGGCTGGGCGACAAGCTGATCCACGACGAGGTGCAGCTGGGCTTCGACCTGCGCACCAAGTAGGCCGCCCCCGTTGCCGCCGGGAACGGTACCTTGCGCCGCCTCATGGGCCCGGTGCCCCGATACCCTGTTGCATGCTGCTGAACTTCAACCTCATCGACGCCTGGCGGAACATGGCCGCCCAGCTGCCCGAACTGCCCATCCAGGACATCGGGCTGAAGTACGTCTACCCCATCTTCCTGGCCCTGATCGTGGTGGAATACGTGCGGGCGCGGCACCTGTTCGACCTGAAGGAGAGCCTCTCGGGCTTCGTGATCGCCATCGGGGCCACCGTCATGCGGCTGCTCACCCAGGTGCTCGAGGTCTCGCTCTACCTCTTCCTGTTCGCCTGGGCGGCGCCCTTCCGCGAGGAGTTCCTGGGCTTCACCACCCTGGGCTTCGCGTGGTACGTCTGGCTGCTGGCGATCTTGGCGGACGACCACAACTTCTACTGGCACCACCGGCTGAGCCACAACATCCGCCTGCTGTGGGCGGCGCACCTGCCGCACCATTCGGCCCGCACCTTCAACCTCACGGTGAGCATCCGCAACGGCTGGTTCATCACCCTGTACAAGCCCATCTTCTGGATCTGGATGCCGCTGGTGGGCTTCGAGCCGATCATGATCGCCACCTGCCTGATCGCCAACTCCATGTACCAGTTCTTCCTGCACTCCCAGTTGGTGCCCTCGCTGGGCTGGTACGAGAAGCTCTTCAACACGCCCTACATCCACACCGTGCACCACAGCAGCAACACCGAGTACCTGGACCGCAACCACGGGGGCATCCTGGTGATCTGGGACAAGCTCTACGGCACCTGGCAGAAGCCCATCGCGGGGGTGAAGCCCAAGTACGGCATCAGCCACGACCCGGACACGTACGACCCGATCAAACACAACCTGTTCGAGTTCCAGGAGATCTGGCGCGACATGAAGAAGTCGCCCAAGCTGCGGCACAAGTTCATGTACATGTTCGGCCCGCCGGGCTGGAGCCATGATGGCAGCAGCAAGACGAGCCGCCAGCTGCAGGCCGAGCTGAAGCAGGCCCCGGCCCAGGCGGACGTGGAGCCCGTGGCGGCGCGCGCGTGAGGCCGGCCCGTGCATACTGCGTGATGGCGGCACCCGTTTATCTTGGCGCCCCCTCGGTCATGCGCTACGCTCTGTCCCTGCTCGCCCTGGTCGCCGGCCTTGCGACCGCCGCGCAGCAGGTGGCCACCATCACCGGCCAGGTGCGCGATGAGCTGGGGCAGCCGCTGCCCGGGGCCAACGTGGTGCTGGACGGCACCCGCACCGGCACCGCCTGCGATGCCCAGGGCCGTTTCAGCCTGGAGGTGCCCGCCGGCGACAGCATCATCGTGCGCATCTCCTTCACCGGCATGGAGGCCCAGGAGCACCGGCTGATGCTGCGCCCCGGCACCATCCACCGCCTGGAGGCCCGTCTGAAGTTCACCACCCTGAACGTGGTGGACATCCACACCGACCGCGCCGACCGCGAGCAGGGCCTGGTCCGGATCGACCCGCGCCTCACCAAGTTCTCCCCCACCCCGCGCGGCGGCGTGGAGGCCCTGCTGGCCGGTCAGCTCGGGGTCACCTTCCGCAGTGAGCTGGGCAGCGGCTACAACGTGCGCGGCGGCA
>JAVFAQ010000268.1:0-4544 GCA_034002325.1 Flavobacteriales bacterium
GACTTCTGAGGTGGTGGCATCGAGCCTTTGCTGCATCCCGGCTTGGAACCGGGTCGCCTCGCCACGTTCGATGTCCACCTCGCGGCGCAGGGAGGCCAGTTCACGCTCCACGTGTCCGCGCTCCCGCAGATGCATCACGTATGCGCCGATGGCAGTGCCTACGAACAGTGCGATGATGGGTAGGATGAGTTCCATCGGTGGAGACACGAAGGTAAGCCACGCCGGTTCCCGGTGGCCTGGTCCAATGCCCTGCGTATGTCTCCATTGGCGGAAGGCGGCGTGCCGGGAGCCGCGAAGTGTTCCCAACGCATGCCCATTATTCGCTCATTACGGAGGAGTAAAACCCACGCATTCAGGCGAAGAATTCAGCTAAATGGACCCACGGTCCATCGTGTATGATGAGACGAGCATGGAGAGGGAAGAGAAGGAAGGCTGGATGTGAGCTTCGCCGCATCGGGGGGTCTTTAGCCCGAACTCACCCCATCGCCTTCAGGTGAAGGGTTGAGTTCCGGGGGGGGAGCACATGGCCAATGCCACGTATTCAGGTGCTGCTCCTCAATGCGGCCAGAAGGACAAGGGCGAAGGTTATGGCCACGCCACGCAATACAGCATTGTATCCCTTGATTCCCCTCCAGTACCAGCCCAATAGGATAAGAACAAAGAAAGCCGATATCCCACCCCATACTACATTATTTGCATCACTTTTCATCATGAGCAGGACAAGCCAGGCCAGGATGCTGCCCAGCAATGTCCCTGTGAATGCAAACACCACAATATACAATGATCTCTTGCCCATGTGTAGCCTGTTATAGGTAACCTCGTAAACCCTCAAATGCTGATGACAGCACTCCTCCTCCCAGTGCAACAAATGGATTTCCAGTAAAACAATGCCCCGACAAATGCGCCATCAATGTCTGCGTATACCCAACTTGGAGGATTGCCAGCCTTTTGAATTGGTGGTTCCTCAGGAGTCCAATTCCAACCTGCCATCTTTGCTTTGGATGCTATCCAAAGTGAATCAATGGTCCTGCTGGTCGTCAAGCTGAACTCATGTATCCAGTAGGCCAAACTATATCTGGAAATTGATCCCATCCAATATGCCATTCTTTCTTCATTTTCAGGAAAGGAAAGGCTTGGAATAGTGGATTCAAGTGTACGTATTTCGCGTAAGGAATCAATGATGTTATTTTGATTGGTTTTACTTATTGTTCCAAATAGTGAATTCATGAATGTGCAGAATGTATTCGAGCAATAATCATATTGATTGAATAAATTACCCGATCTATTTATTATCCTGCATGCCGATAATGAACATGATTTGAAAATTTCATTTCTTATTTTTATGTCATTGCCACCATTTAATTCAAATAAATATGAAACCACATCGGTAATTAATAGAGACAGCACTCCTATATTGTTCCGGTCACTGATAGGGTAGCTTAATAGGCGTGACTGAATATGATCCAAGGTTTTATTGTGGTCCGATCCAAACGAATCGTGAGGATTCGACTGATCACCTGGTTCATGATCTTGCCACATTCTCCCAAGCATTAGGAAGGGTTTTGCCTGCCAAGTGATCCGGGATACGCCAAGGGATAACCCCACGGACAGTATCTGCTGGAGTGCAAGTTAGCGAACCTGTTCAGATCGGAACGATCTGGCGAAGACCTTGGCGTGCAGCCCATTTGAGGTGTTCCGGGCCAGGGCGGCGTCTGTCTTGCGTTGCTTGGACCAACATGGGCAAGTTCTGTATCGACCTCGTTTTCGGGCCGATCGGCGTACCTTCCCATGCGTGTTGACCGTTCGGCGCGCTCAATTGTCCAGCACCACCACCAACGCACCCACGGGCACCTGGTCGTACAGCTCGATCACATCGGCATTGCGCATGCGGATGCAACCGCGCGAGGAGGGCGTGCCGATGGAGCGCTCGTTGGCCGTGCCGTGGATGTAGATGTAGCGGCGGCGGCTGTCGATCTTGCCGCCTTGGTTGTGCCCGGGTTCCAGGCCGTCCAGCCAGAGGATGCGCGAGGTGATCCAGTCCTGGTCCACGCCGGCGAAGTCCGGGTCGGCCAGCTCGCCGGTGAACTTGCGGTCCTTGAGGATCCCGTACATCGGCACGCCATCGCCGTACTTCCTGCTCACCCGGTGCAGTCCGGTGGGGGTGCGGTAGCTGTTGGTCTCGGACCCCAGCCCGTTGCTGGCGGTGGCGATCGTGTACTCGCGCACCAATCGCCGACCGCGCACGTGGAACAAGCGCTGGCTGCTCACTTGGACGTAGAGCAGGTCGCCCTCCATGTCATGGCCGGGGTAGCGCACCTCCATGTACTCCAGCAGCATGTCCACCAGGTCCTGGGAGGGCGGGCCGGCGGGGGTGTGCGTGCTGGGCGTGGAAAGCACGAACGGAAGCAGCAGGATATGGAGCCCCCAATGGGTCACGGAGCGAAATTAATCCGCCGGGGAGCACCCCTCAAAACAACGACACGAAGCCGAAATGCACCTTGCCGCCGCGCAGCACGATGGGGTTGCTGAACTGGCGGCCCAGGGCGTAGGTGATGCTGAAGAGCCCGGCCTTGGTCTCCAACGTGGTGCCCACCCCGAAGCCCAGCGGTGAGTCGGTCACGGGGCGGTCCTCGTCACCATCGGTGGTGCGGTCTTCCCACCAGCCCTGGTCGGCGAAGGCGAAGAAGTTGGCGTTCTCCTCGTAGATGAAGCGGTATTCCACGGTGCCCACGGCGTAGGCCGAGGCGTACAGCACGCCTTCGTCGATGCCGCGCAGGGTCTGCAGGCCGCCCACGCGGTAGAGTTCGTTGCGGTACAGGTCGTCGTTCACCATCCGTCCGCCCTGGCCGGCCAGGCGCACGGTGCTGCGGCGCGCCAGGGGCAGGTGCAGCACCGCCTTGCCGCGCAGCTCGTAGAGCAGGCTGCGCACCTCGGGCGCGGGGTCCTCGGGGCCGATCACCGCGGTGGTGGTGCGCTTGCGGCCGGCGCTGGCCTCCATTTCGATGGAATGGCCCTGGCGGGGATTGAGCCGGTAGTCGAAGCGTTCGCGGCGCAGGCCCAGGCCGTAGCTCACCAGCTTCACGTCGGCCATGCCGGGGGTGGCCACCAGGTTGGAGCCCAGGCGCGCGTTGGTGCGGTTCTGCACGAAGAACTGCACCTTGTCGCCGCGGGCCATGAGGTAGTCGATGCCGCCGCGCATGTTCACCTCCAGGAAGCTGGTGTCGCGCCGGAAGATCTTCAGCGAGGCGTCCACGCCGAAGGGCGTGCGGAAGGCGAAGGGCAGGTCGAAGCCCACGCGCAGGTCCTGCGTGCGGTCGGCCAGGCTGCGCCAGTTCAGGTGGATGCCCTCGCCGCGGCGCAGGGCGTTGCGCAGCCGCAGGTCCAGGTCGCCGGTGAGCTTCACCTGCCCGGTGAGCTCATCGGGCTGCACCCCCAGGATGCCGTTGATGGAGCTGGCCTTGCGGGCATCGAGGAAGAGGTACAGCTTGGTGCTCTCCGGGGTGAACTGCACGTAGGGCCGCTGCTTCTGGGCCACGAAGGGCAGCTCCTTGGTGCGGCGCTCCAGGTCCACGATCAGCTTTTCATTGTACGGGTCGCCGGGGCGAATGCCGATGTGGGCGTGCAGGTAACGCAGGTTGGTCCGGGCCGTGCCGCGCACCACCACGCTGTCGAAGGTCACCAGCGGCCCGCGGTCCAGGCGCACGATGGCATGCACGCCGTCGCCATCGGCCCGCAGGCTGTCCAGCCGCACCTGGGCGAAGGGGTGGCCGTGGTTCTCGCTGTGCTGGAGCAGGCCCTCCATCAGCCGGGCCACCTGGGCCGGCACGATGGGCCTTCCACCGTAGAGCTTTTCGCGGAAGCGGGCCTCGGTGGCGATCTCCGGCGGGATGCCCGCGCCCGAGAGCCGGGCCCAGCGGTAGGGCGTGCCGGGGGCCACGTGGCAGGTGGTGCGCTCTTCGGTGGTGATGCAGGTGTCCACCGTGGCGGCCAGGTAGCCCTCGGCGTGCAGCAACGCCATGAACCGGCGCAGCTCCTCGGGCACTTCGGCGGGCGATGCCACCTTCACCGGGCGGGTCCACTTGGCGGGCAGCTCGCCGTCCACGATGAAGTGCAGGTGGTGGCCCGGCTGGGCGGCGGTGGACAGGCACAGGGCCAGGGCGCCGATGGTGGCCGGCAGGCGGGCCCGCATCATGGCCGCCAGTCGATGGGCTCCTTGCCTTGGGCCAACAGCAGTTCGTTGGTGCGGGAGAAATGGCCGCAGCCGATGAACCCGCGGTAGGCCGAGAGCGGGGAGGGGTGGGGCGCCTTGAGCACGTAATGCCGGTCGTTGTCCACCAGGGCCTCTTTCTGCTGGGCGGGCCGCCCCCACAGCAGGAAGATTAGGCCCTTGTGGCGGTCGGAGAGCGCGCGGATGGCCCGGTCGGTGAAGGCCTCCCAGCCGCGGCCCTGGTGCGAGCCGGCCTCGCCCGCGCGCACGGTGAGCACGGTGTTGAGCAGCAGCACGCCCTGGCGCGCCCAGGCGGTGAGGTCGCCGTGTGCGGGCG
>JAVFAQ010000269.1:0-4521 GCA_034002325.1 Flavobacteriales bacterium
TCTCGGGGGAAGAGGTGGCAGCGATCGAGGTGATGCGCACCAAAGTGAAGATCGAGTTCACGGATCGCTCGGTAGTGCATTTGTCCTTGCAGCTGGAGGCGATGGTGCTTTCCGGCGATAGGAACCTGTGGAAGGAGTGCCGGTCACGGAAGTTGGAGGTGCATGGCAGCATCTGGGTGATGGAGCAGTTGTGGGCCAAGCGGCTGGTCCAACCGCTGTCCTGCATCCAGCGCTTGAAAGACCTGAAGCGGATCAACCCCCGACTGCCGAAGGACAAGGTCGATGCGTTGATCGAGCGGATCAGGAAGGGCGGTTGAGATCATCCTACTCGCCTTACTATACCTGCGCGGTCTTCGTCTTCGAGCCCCTGCGACCTTACCTGTTCACCTCCCCCACGCCCGCCACATCGTTGCCTCCAGCACGCACGCTTGTTCCATGGAGCCGCTGAGCGTGAAGAGGCCCGGCTTGCGGCCGAAGTCGAAGAGCCGGTAGAGTTTGTAGCGCGGGGCGTTTGCCTTCGAGAAGTCGAGTTCGTTGCCGGTGAGCAGGAAGGGGGTGGCCTTGTCGAAGTTGGTGGTCTTCACCTCGATGTAGCGCTCCTGGTCATCGGTAGTGAACGAGCGGATGTCGTAACCGAGGCCATCGCCCTGGGTGCGGGCCACCCATTCCACCTCCTGGGCAAGATCCTCGCGCCCGGCCTGTGTGAGTCGGTGCTGTTCGTAGGTCATGATCAGCTCTTCGCCGCTCGCTCCCAAACGGCGGCAGGCATGCTCCCGCGCCGCGAAGTCGATGAACTTGCCCTCGAACCGCCGGGTGGTTTCCTTCGCCGCGTGAGGCGGCGCGGACTCTTCCACGAGGTTCGGCGTTTCGAGCAATTCATGGAGCCGGAGCTGGGCCGTTCGCCCGGCGCCGTACCGCAGCAGCGCCTCGCGGATGTCGGCGTGCGCATCCACGTAGGCCATTACCAGCGGTTCCAACATCCGCTGGAAATTCTTGGCGGGCACCAGTCCTTTCAGGAACGGCAGGTCGTTCAGCGCCAGCACCGCGCTGATGTTCTGCATCTTGAACTCGTATGACTTGGTCGTGCGTATGCCCTCCTCCTCCAGGTTCCGGTACACCTTCACCTTGTTCACCTTCTCCTGCGCCACTTCGCGCCGGAGCATGTCGAAGTAGGCCGCAACGGCCTTTTCCACTTCGTCCGTAGTCCAGCTTGGCATGGCTGCACAATGCTACGGCATCCTTGGGGAAGGCCAGCGCTACTTCCGCCAAGCCGTGCTGAACGCCTACAATGGCCGCTGCGCCGTGACGGGCCTTGCGGTTCGTGAGCTATTGATCGCGTCCCATATCGTCCCCTGGAACGCCGCCGAACAACATCGCCTCGACCCCCGGAACGATCGCCCTCAACGCCCTCCACGACCGCGCCTTCGACCGCGGCCCTGCCTACCGGCAGGCAGGCTCATCACCTTCGATACCGACCTCCGCCTCGTATGCGCATCTTCGCTCAGAGACCATTTCGTTGACGCGACCGTGGCCTTGCACTTCAAGCGATACGAAGGCTATCCACTGACCGTGCCCACCGATGCCGCGGGACCGAAGCCGGAGCACTTGGCGTGGCACCGGGAGAACTTGTTCGTGAAATAGGGAGGCTTGGCCCAACCTCTGTCGCAAGCTACCCGCCCGTCGCCCTGTATGAAGGTCCAGCGGACCACGGCTCCGGGTTTCATTTCCCGTAGTTCGGGTTCGGCTCCTTCAGCACCAAGCCGCTGATGTCCGGCTCATCTTCGCTGTATGCCGCTGCGCCGAAGATGCTGGCCGCAGCGATCAGGTCCTCATCATGCTCATCCTTGGATCCTGCAGGCCGCGAGCGGAGCAGGTCCAGCAAGCGCTTCACCTTGGTGAGCACGCTTGCGTCGTTGGTGTTCACGAGCGTTTCGACCAGTTCAAGTTTCAGCGCTTGAATGTCCATGATGCTCAAAAGTACGCCTTCACCACCTTCGATGCGGTGTTGCGTCTTGTGCGCCCCCCCGCGCTCCGCGACCACTTCGCTAACCTGCCCCGGAGTTCATCCGGGGCGACCGTGGCCCTGCACTTCAAGCGATACGAAGGCCATCCACTGACCGTGCCCATCGATGCCGCGGGACCGAAGCCGGAGCACTTGGCGTGGCACCGGGAGAACTTGTTCGTGAAATAGGGAGGCTTGGCCCAACCTCTGTCGCAAGCTACCCGCCCGTCGCCCTGTATGAAGGTCCAGCGGACCACCGCTCCGGGTTTCATTTCCCGTAGCTCGGGTTCGGCTCCTTCAGCACCAAGCCGCTGATGTCCGGCTCATCTTCGCTGTATGCCGCGATCGAAGATGCTGGCCACCGCCATCGATGCGCTGCGCTGGGCCGTGGAGGAGGTGCGCCGGTTGGGGCGCCGCCTGGACCGCGAGAAGGGGCCAGGTGACCTGATCGACATGCTGCGCCTGGTCTGCGACGAACGCGAACTCACCTACGACCAGATCGCCGACCAGCTCGGGATCTCCCGCAACAACCTGGAGACCGCGTGTCGCTCTTCGAGAAGTTCGGCATCAAGGGCAAGACCGGCCTGGTGCTCTTCGCCATGCGCTGGGGCCTGGTGGAGTGAGCCTACGGGTACAGCAGGTACCGTTCGCGCACCGGCATGAAGGCCGCGATGGCCGGTTGCCACGTGGCGCGGATCGTGTCCTCGTCATGCCCGGCGACGATCGCCTTGCGCAGTGCATCGGTGCCGGCCAGCTTGTCGATGAACCGGTTGGCCAGGAAGAACGCCTCCTTGTCCGGCGCGGCGCGGTACAGCTCGATGAGCCATTGCAGGTGAACGCGGCCGGGGCCCGTGCGCATGGCCTCGCCCACGGCGGTGAGGTCCAGCCCGGTGCAGGTGCGGCCCTTGTGCGGCGGGTGCTTGCTGCCCGGGCCGGGCACCGGGGTGAAGCGCACATCGCCCACCGGGTTGCCCGGGTAGCCGATGAGGCGGAAGGGCCGGTCGGTGCCGCGGCCCACGCTCACCACCGTGCCCTCGAACAGGCCCAATGACGGGTAGAGATGCACCGCCGCCATGTCGGGCAGGTTGGGCGATGGCCGCACGGGCAGGTCGTAACGCAGTTGATGGTCGTAGCCCGTGCAGGCGATCACGGTGAGGTCGCATCGCCCTCCCCCGGGCAGCCATCCTTCGCCGTTGATCATGCGCGCGAACTCGCCCACCGTCATGCCATGCACCAAGGGCACCGGGTGCATGCCCACGAAGCTGCGGAAGGCCGTGTCCAGCACCGGGCCGTCCACGTAATGCCCATTGGGGTCGGGGCGGTCCAGCACGATCACCGGCTTGCCGTGCGCGGCGGCGGCCTCCATCACGTAGTGCAGCGTGCCGATGTAGGTATAGAAGCGCACGCCCACGTCCTGGATGTCGAACAGCAGCACGTCCACGTCGGCCAGCTGCGCGGACGTGGGCTTCTTGTTGCGGCCGTACAGCGATACCAGCGGCAGGCCGGTGCGCCGGTCGGTGGCGTCCTTCACCGCTTCGCCCGCATCGGCCTCGCCGCGGAAGCCATGCTCCGGTGCGAAGACCTTCACCACTTGCACATCGCGCGCCAGCAGGCTGTCCACCAAGTGCGTGGTGCCGATCAAGCCGGTGTGGTTGGTGACCACGCCCACACGCTTCCCCGTCAGCAGCGGCAGGTACGCCTCGGTGCGCGCGGCGCCCACGAGGAGAGGGGCGGCCCCCGCGGCGGCTTCCGGCGCAGCATCGGCATCGGGGTCCACGGCCTGTCCGCAGGCGGGCAGGGCCATGAGCGGCATGCACAGCGCGGCTACCTTCGCCCGTCGCAACACGTTGAGCACCGTGGGCCTCACCACCTTCATCGCCGGCCGCATCCTGCGTCCCGCCCCGAAAGCCGGGGCGGGCGACCACGACCCCGGCGAACGGCCGGGCATGTCGCGCCCCATCGTATTGATCGCGGTGCTGGGCATCGTGGTGGGCATGGCGGTGATGATCCTTACGGTGGGGATCGCATCGGGCTTCCAACGCGAAGTGCGGGCCAAAGTACTCGGGGCCGGCGGTCACCTGCAATTGGGCGCCATCGGCCAGACCGACCCGAAGGAGACGCCGCGCCTGCTGCGCGACCCCGTATTGCTCAACGCCCTGGCCGCCGAACCGGGCATCGCGCACGTGCAGGGGATCGCCCTGCGCCCGGGGATCATCGAGACGCCCGACGGCATCGAGGGCGTGGTGGTCAAGGGCGTGGGCGCCGACTTCGACCCCGCCTTCATGGTCGCCCACCTGGTGGAAGGCGCGATGCCCGCCGTGGGTAACGACTCCCTGCCCATGGACCTGCTGATGAGCCGGTACCTGGCCCGCCGCCTGATGATCGGCACGCACGACACCATCACCGTGTACCTGGTGCAGGGCCGCGACGACATCCGCCCGCGCAAGTTCCGCGTGTGCGGCATCTATTCCACCGCGCTGGAACAACTGGACCACCAGGTGGTGCTGGTGGACATCCAT
>JAVFAQ010000270.1:0-4513 GCA_034002325.1 Flavobacteriales bacterium
GAGCCAGCGTTCGGTGAACCCCAGCGTAGCCAACCATGGAGCAGTGCGCTGCTGCTATACCCGGCCATGAGACCCGTGTTCCGCCCGATCCTCCTGTTCGCCCTCGGACCATTGGTCGCGGCCGCTCACGCCCAGGTGCATGTGGACCGGCCGATCGAACTGACGGGGGCCGCCCCGGCCGATCGGCAGATCACCGGGCTGCCCGCCGTGCAGGTGGCCGACGCCGCCTTGAGCGCCGCGCAGGAGCAGAGCGGCAGCCACCGCCATGCCGCGGTCGAGGGCCAGGTGCTCTGGACGGTCGCGGCGCCGGGCCTCGCGGACATGCCCGGGCCGGGCACCCAGCTCCTGCTCACCTTGAGCGAGCCCGCCGCTGCGAGCGCCGAGGTGACGGTGAACGGCCACGGCCCCTACCCGGTCTCCGTAGGGCCTGCCGGCAGCGGGCCGTTGCCACCCTGGCCGGCCGGCACCACCCTGGCCCTGGTCTTCGACGGCACCGGCTTCCAAGTGCTGAACGGCGCGGACCGCCAGCCTCGGCCCTGCCCGGACGGCACGGTGGCCGTGGACGACATGTTCTGCCTGGCCCCGGACGAGCATCCCGACGGCCCCACGGACATGTTCACGGCGATCCTGGCCTGCCATGACCAGGGGCTTCGCCTATGCACCTGGGGCGAATGGATCACCGCCTGCCATTTGCGCGAGACCTTGGGCATCAATACGATGTTCGGCAACTGGGAGTGGACCGATGACATGGCCAACGAGGACGTCAGCGCCCGCTTGGTCGGCATCTCCGCGTCCATCGGTTGCGCATCGGCCGGCGTAGGCCATGCGCTGAACTCGGCGCGGCACTTCCGCTGCTGCTATACGCGGTGATCGTCCCGGCGTTCAACCAGCCAATTCCCGCAACGCCTCCACGTGCCTCCGGGCCACCACGGGCCAGTTGAAGTCCGCCAAGGCACGTTGGTGTGCGGCGCGGCCCATGGCCCGGCGCTCTTCGGCCCCGGTGGCATGGAAGCGCCTCACCGCCCGGTACAGGGCCTCGGCATCGCCCGGCGGCAGCAGCGCCCCATGCACCCCGTCGCGCACCAGTTCGGCAGTAGCGCCCACGTCGCTCACGATGATGGGCCGCGCCCGCGCCATGGCCTCGAGCACCACGGTGGGCATGCCCTCGAAGCGGGTGGGCAGCACCAGGGCATCGCAGGTGGCGTAGCGGCGGAAGAGTTCTTCATCGTCCACGCGGCCCAGTAGATGCACGTTGGGCGACAGCCCGGCCCGCTGGTAGGTGGCGAGCAGGGGCCCGCTGCCGGCCAGGTCGAAATGCACGGGCACACCTTCGGCATGCAGCCGGTGCGCCACGTCCATCAGCAGGTCCAGGCCCTTGTTGAAGGCGAAGCGGCCCACGAAGAGCAGCCGCATGGGATCGTTGTCGCCCGCGTAAGGCACGGGTCCCGGCGGCACGTCCACCGCGTTGGGCAGCACCGCCACGCGCCGCGCACCGATGCCTTCGAGCATGGTGGTGAGCTTGCCGCCGAGCGATACGGTGCAGGCGGCCCGCCGCGCGATGGAGCGCACCACCCTTCGGAACGGCAGCCCGATGGCCTTGTCGCGCAGGGTGAGCCCTTGGAACATCTCCAACCCGTGCGGGTGAAAGGCCAGCCGATCGGCGAAGCGGTCCAAGTCCTTCCATACGCAGAAGCCCTGGGCCAGCACCGCATCGGGGCGCACCGGCGCCAGGGCCTGGGCCATGCGGCCGCTGTACCGCCACATCTCACGCAGATAGAAGGCGCCGGTGTCGATGCCCTGTACCCGCACCTCGCGGATGCCCAGCGCGGGATCGAACACCTGCTCCGCGTGCGGGTGCAGCACGGTGATGGCCACATCGGGCATGCGGGCCACGTGCTCGGCGAGCAGGCGCGAATGGCGTTGCATGCCGCCCATGGCCCGGGGGAACACCCCGTCGGTGCAAAGCGCTATGTGGAAGCGGTGGGCCACGGCAGGCAAGGGATGGTCCGCGATCAGCGCAGCGGCGCCAGGTCCTCCTTCAGCAGGGTGGCAACGCCCTCGTCAATGCCCCATTTCGGCTCCCAGCCGGTGACGCGCTTGAGCTTGCCCACATCGGCGAGCAGGTGCATGCGTTCCACTTGGCGCACGCGGGCGGGGTCCACCTCGATGGCGAGCGGCTCGCCGAGCTGGCGCTCGAAGGCCTCCACGATCTCGCGCACGCTGTACTCGATGCCGCGCCCGATGTTGAACACATCGAAGCCTTCCACACCGGCGTTGAGCAGGGCCTCCATGGCGCGGGCCATGTCGGCGGTGTGGATGAAGTCGCGCTTGGGGTCGAGGTTGCCGAGCCGCAGGGTACGCGCACCTTTCAGCACCTGCTGCTGGATCTCGGGGATCAGGTGGGGGTTCGTTTCATTGGGGCCGAAGGCATTGAAGAACCGCCCCACGATGGTGGGAATGCCGCTGCTCGCGTGGAATGCGGCGGCGATGCGTTCGGTGGCCAGCTTGGTGGTGCCGTAGATGTCGAGCGGGCCGGTGGGATGGTCCTCGGCCATGGCACCATCGGCGATGGGGTACACGGCGGCGGTGCTGGCCACGAACACCTGGCGCACCTCGGGCACGGCGGCGCAGGCATCGAGCACGTGGACGGTGCCGTTGATGTTGATGTCGGCGGCCTCCACGGGGTGCCGGTTGCAGTACGGGATGAAGTGGACGGCGGCCAGGTGCAGCACCGTGTGCGGGCGCACCTGCGCGATGGTGCGCGCCACGGCCGCGCGGTCGCGGATGTCCACCCGGTGGAAGCGCTCGTCGGGCACCTGGGCCAGCTCGCGGCGGCCGAAGGACAGGTCGTCCAGCACATGCACCTCCTGCCCGGCGGCACCGAGGCGGTCCACCAGGGCCGAACCGATGAAGCCCGCACCGCCCGTGATCAGCACTGTCTTGGCCATGGCGCGAAAGTAGCCCATGCGCACCGTGCGGGTGCGGAGCACGGGCTTACTTTGCGGCCCTTCCTGCAAGGTCGATGCGTGTTTCGGTGGTGATCCCCTGCTACAATGTGGCGGACCTGGTGGGCCGTTCGGTGGCCAGCGCCATGGCGCAGACGCACGCCGACCTGGAGGTGATCGCCGTGGACGACGGCAGCACCGACGGCACGCTGGCCATGCTGCGCACGCTGGAGCAGCGGTACCCGGGCCGGCTCACGGTGGTGGCCCGGACCAACGCCGGGGCCTGCGCCGCCCGCAACGCCGGCCTGGAGCGCGGCACCGGCACGTACATCGAGTTCCTGGACGCGGACGATGCGCTCATGCCGGAAAAGATCGCCCACCAGGTGCGGCTGACCGAGGCCAACGACCGGCCCGAACTGATCATCGGCAGCGGGCGGGTACACACGCTCGGTGGGCGAACGACCGACGAGGTCCAGCGCACCGGCCGGCGCGACCCGTGGTTCGAGCTGATGCGCCACGGCCTGGGCCGCACGTCCCAGCATCTGTGGAAGCGCAGCGCCGTGGTGGCCGCAGGTGGCTGGCAGGTGGGTCTGCGCAGCAGCCAGGAGTACGACCTGATGTTCCGGATGATGCAGGGCGGCGCACGGCTGGTGTATGATGATGCCGTGCTCACCGACGTGTACCAACGCCCGGACAGCATCTCGCGTACCGACCTGGCCGGCAACTGGGTGCGGAACACCGAACTGCGGGCCCGCATCCTGGCGCACCTGGCCGCGCTCAACGACGGCCGCGACCTGCGCCCCTACCAACAGGTGGTGTTCGACTGCATCCGCGTGCTGCACCCGTACTCGCCCGCCGAGGCCCATCGGCTGCACGAGCAGCTGATCCCCGCAGATTTCAAGCCCATGCCATCGCCCACCTCCAGCAAGGGGTATATCCTGGCCCACCGGCTGCTGGGCTTCCGCCGGGCCGAACGGCTCCGCGCGCTGATGCAAGGGCGCTGGTCCTGACCCCCCTCACCCCCCGGCGAGCACTTGCTTGAGCCGGCCGTACTCCGCCGCGTAGGCCGGCTTGGTGAAATGCGCCCGGGCATGGGCGCGGGCGCGGGCGCGTTGCGCGGGGGTCACCGGCGGCAGCACGGGCGGCTCGGCACCGCGCACGATCACGCCCAGGTCATGCTGCTCCACGGCGGCGCTCAGGTCGCCCAGCCCTTCATTGGTGATCACGCGCAGGCCGCTGGCCAGGTACTCGGCGAACTTCGTGGGGCTGGCCACGCGGTTGGTGATGGTCCTTTCGCGCACCATGATGCCGTAGTCGCAGGCCGCGATGGCCGCGCCCACGCGGGCATGGTCCAGCCACCGCGCCTCCACCCGGCCGGGGTGCGCGGCCATGAGCGCCTCGATGCCCGGGGTGCGCGCGCTGAGGAAGAGCACGTGCAGCTCGGGCCGCGCGGTGAGCCAGCCGTCGAGCAGGTCGCGCAACATGCCGAAGGACTGCCAGCCGGCGGTGCTTCCGCTGTACACCAGGCGCACCCGGCCATCGGTGCCCGGGGCGGCGTCGGCGGGCAC
>JAVFAQ010000271.1:0-4495 GCA_034002325.1 Flavobacteriales bacterium
AGGGCCTGGGCTACAACGTGAAGCAGAGCCAGACGGCCATCGGCAGCGGCGGCTTCGCGGGCAAGGGCTACCTGGAGGGCACCCTCACCAAGTACAAGTACGTGCCCATGCAAAGCACCGACTTCATCTTCTGCACGGTGGGCGAGGAGTGGGGCTTCCTGGGCAGTTCATTGGTGGTGGTGCTGCTCACGGCGCTCATCCTGCGGATCATCCTCATCAGCGACCGGCAGCGATCGCGGTTCACGCGCATCTATGCCTATTGCGTGGCCAGCATCTTCTTCCTGCACCTGGCGATCAACGTGGGCATGACCATCGGCCTGGCGCCGGTGATCGGCATCCCGCTGCCCTTCTTCAGCTACGGCGGCAGCAGCATGATCGGCTTCACCATCCTGCTGGGCATCCTGCTGCGACTGGACGCAGAGCGGTTGAGCACGCTCCGTTAGGGACGGAACGGGCGCCGCCGCCCGCGGGCCATCGCCCGGTCAATAGTACTTGCTGCGATCGTCCTGCACGCCCACCGCGTCGCGCAGGGCGGAGTACAGCGTGCCGTCCACCCGGGTGCGGTCGCGTTGCAGCAGGGAACTGCGCTCGCTGCTGACGTCCTCCGGCTCGGGGGCCGCGGCGGTGTTGGTGATGCGCACCACGTACACGCCGTTGTCGCCCTTCATGGGCACGCTCACATCACCGGTGGCCAGCGAGAAGATCTTGCCGCTCACCTCGGGTTCGTTGTAGCCCCCGGGGATGTTGCTGCTGCTGAAGAGCATGTCGGCCACGGGCTGCACGGTGGCGCCGATGTCCGATGCGAGCGCGGCCAGGTCGGTGTTGCCCTGCATGCGGGCGATGAAGTCCTCGGCCTTCTTGACCTTGATCACCTCGGCGGTGAAGGTCTCGCGCACGTCCTCCAGCTGGGGGGCGCCCTTGGCGCGGATGCCGGTGAGGATGGCCACGGTGTAGGCGTCGCCGGCATCGAGCGGCTCGCTGATCTGGCCCACCTTGGCCCGGTTCGCCCAGGTGATGGTGGCGTTGGGCTGCTGCAGGCCGGGCACGAAGCGCATGTCGGGCCGCAGGGCCTCCACCGGTGTGAGCACCAGGCCGTCCTCGGCGGCGGCCTGCTCCATGGCGGCCAGGTCGCGGTGGCGCAGCGAGAAGTCGTTCGCCTTCTTGTAGACCTCGCGGAAGGTGGCGGGCGAAGGGGTGATGGGGCGCTCGATCGATACCACCAGGCGCTGGTCGCGGTCGCGCTGGTCCAGCACCTCCACGATGTGGTAGCCGAAGCTGGTCTTGGCGATGGTGATCGCGCCCACCTTCTCGTCGAAGCTGGCGGCGGTGAACTCGGGCACCATGCGCCCCTTGTCGAACCATTCGTACACGCCGCCGTTGTTCACGCTGCCGGGGTCGTCGCTGAAGCGCGAGACCAGGTCGGGGAACTTGCTGCGGTCGCGCTTCACCACGGCCAGCAGGCTGTCGGCGCGGGCGCTTTGTTCGGCGTCGCCCTTGCCCTGCTGGGTGCTGAGCAGGATGTGGCGCACGCGGGCCTCGGGCACGGGGTCCAGTGACTTCACCTTCACCAGCTTCCAACGGTCGCCCTCGGTGTATGGCCCGGCCACGGTGCCCACCGGTCCGTTGACGATGATCGAGTCGGTGAGGCGGTCCGCGGTGCCCTCGGCGTAGGGTGCGAGGTTGTACATGCGGGGTTCGTTGTGGGCCAGCACGAAGGCCGAATCGTTCTCCGTGGCGGCGAACTCCTCGCGCAGGCCCTCGAGTTCCTCGCGCAGCTCGCGGCGGTCCTCCTCGCTGGCGGTCACCGGGAAGCGCACGTAGCTGAATGCCCGGGAAGGTTCCTGGCGGTACTTGGGGTCGTTGCGGTGCTGGTCGTGGAAGCGGCGCAGGTCGCGCTCGCTCACGGGGTAGAGGCTGTCGGGCTCGCTGGTGTAGCGCTTGGCCACCAGGTCGAAGGAGGCGCGGGTGTTGCGGCCGTGGAACTCCTGCTCGGCCTGGGCCTTGTTCACGAAGGTGCTCTTCTTCACCAAGTTGGTGTATTTGGTGTAGAGGCGGCCTTCGGTGATGCGGCGTTTGAGGATGTTATGGTAGATGGGGGCGTTGAGCTGCACGCTTTGGAAGTACTGCTGCAGGGCGGCACGGTCCGGCTGGCCGTCGGGGCCGGTGAGGTTGGGCTGGTTGCGGTACTCGGGCAGCACGTTGTTCCCGAAGCGGATGTCGTCGTACTCGTCCTTGTGGACACCGAAGCCGGCGCTCTCCACGCGGTCCAGCATCACGCGGGCCCGCACCATCTCGTCCCACACCGTGTTGCGCACCTGCTCCTGCATCTGGGCGTTCACCTGCTGGCCGAAGTTGTCGCGGTAGGCATCGACCTCCTCGCTCACGCGCTGCTCGAAGCGGCGCAGGCTGATCTCCTGGCCGCCGACCTCGCCGAGCACTTGGTCCTGCTGGCCGCCGCGGCCGGAGAACAGGTCCGTGAGCACGAAGGCGGCCAGGGCGCCGCCCACCACCACCAGAAGCAACCCGCTGCGTTCGCGGATCTTGCCGATCACTGCCATGCCTTTCTTGAATAGGGGTGCAAATATAGGATCCCTCCCTTACGGCGGCCGGGGTCCCGGTCCGGGCCGCCCGGGGGGGGCGTCGGCGGTCAGGGCCGGCGTTCCTGCTCGCGGTCCATCATGGCCGAGAGGCGCTTGCGGGTGAAGCGGCGGAAGAAGAACATCGCCAGGGCGATCAGGGGGAACCAGAGCCACTGACGGCCGGCCTCGAAGCCATCGGCCGCGATCATCCAAATGGCCACCAGGCCGGTGCCGATGGCCACCGCCAGCCAGAAGTGTTCCATGAACCTAGAGATCCTCCTGATCATCGTCCGCAAGGTAGAGTTCACCGGTGACCCGGCTGATGGTGTACGTGCTCATGTCCTCGGCGGCGGTCAGGCCCACGCCGTGCACCACGTCGGCCCCGCGCTGCACGCGCACGGGCTTGTCCGTCACGATCCGGGCGCTGTCCTGCAGCCACACCAGCTGCTCGGTCTCCAGGCGTTCGCCCTGCGCATTGATGAAGACCACCTGCTCGTTCACCTCCATGCGGCGCGCATCGTGCAGGATGGTGCCGCGCCGGGCGGTGAGGGTGCTGCGCACGGTGCCGTCGGCCTCGAGGAACACGAGTTCCAGCCCGCCCGAGAGCTCGATCCGGCGGGGCTCGGCGGCCCATTCGGCGATGCGGCCGGCGCGCAGGCGGTTGCGCACCCGGCCGGAGTCCGAGATCAGGTACTCCGCCTGGTGGGTGACGCGGTCCGGGGCGTCGGCCGGCATTTCCACGGCCGCCACCTTGTCCAGGTCGTTCTTGCAGGCCGGCAGGAGCAGCAGGCCGGCGCCCGCCGCCAGGGCGATCGGCAGCGCCCGCCGCATCATTCGATCCGGCGCTTGCGGAACCAGATCTCGCGCAGGTCCGGGGTGATGGACACGCCCAGGTACAGCCCCAGCGACCGCTGGTGCAGCAGCCCGCCGTCGGTGGTGCCGGTGCTGGCCCATTCGGCCCCGAGGTGCAGGTGGGTGCGCGTGGTGCTGGACATCAGCGGCAGGGAAAGGCCCGCGGTGGCGGACACCTCGTTGATGGCGGTGCCGTTCACCACCAAGTAATGGTCGGCCATGCGCAGGCCCGCCCGGTAGGTGGTGCGTGTCCAAAAGGTGCCGCGATCGTCGCCGGCGGGCCGGAACGATGCGCCGATGGCATATAGGGATTGCGTGCCGAGCTGCGCGCGCAGGCCGTAGCCTTCCACGTCCACCACCAGCTGGTCCCAATCGCGGTGCTGGTGTTCCACGGAAACGCACCAGCGCCGGTCCATCACCGCCACGCCGAACCGCAGCAGCAGCGGCAGGGTGAGGTGGCCCCGGGCGCCATCGATGAACAGGGCGGTGTCCACCGGGAATTCCACGCCGGAGGAGCCGGTGGTGAACGTACTGGCCACTTCCGTGCGCCGCGCCCCGATCCGGGCGGGCAGCTCGGCGGCCACGCCGATCATGTAGCGCAGCCCGTCGTCCGCCCGGCTCCGCCGTCGCACCAGGTCGCCGCGGTACTGGACGCCCACGCCGGCCGCGGGGTCGCGCAGGAGCAGGCTGCCCACCACGCTGCTGTGGTAATAGCCCAGCCCGGTGGGGTAGTACACCCGGCGGCCCTCCTCCACGCGGCCGAAGAGGTAGTTGACCTGGGCGCCGATGGCGAGCCGCCCGCCGTTGTCCAGCGAGTCCGGCCGGTGCCACACCGTGCGGGCCAGGCCGGCGAAGGCGCGGGCGAGGCCGCCGCTGCCGTTGTACCGGAGGGTCACGTCCCGGCCGTCGTCGGTGCGGTGCGGAACGCTCATGTCGTAGCCCACCCGGCTCACCGGGGCCAGTCCGATGGCCATGCCCCACTTGCCCTGCCGGAAGGGTGCACCGAAGGTGAAGCCCAGCAGTTCGGTCCGGCTGCCCCGCACGGTGAGGTCCGTGGTGGACTG
>JAVFAQ010000272.1:0-4452 GCA_034002325.1 Flavobacteriales bacterium
AGTCCACGCCCATGTTGCCCACCACGCCGGTCTGGGCCCAGTGGCGCCGGGAGATGTACGCCCGCCCGTGCTCCACGTCCCGCTGCTCGTCGCTCGGGTACATGTCCAACGAGAAGCCCAACGCGGAGTTCATCCAGGTACGCTCGCCCAGGCGGATGTACACCAGGGCCATTACCGGGATCTCGTAGCCCACGTAGCGGACGCGTTCGGTCTCCGCGGTGCCGGCGGTGTCGTTTTGCAGGCTGAACGAATACCGCCGGCCGATCTGCCCGATGCCGGTCTCCAATGAGACCGTGTTGGTGATCCCCACCCGCACGTTCATGCCGAAGGCGAAGCCGCCCGTGAGTTCCAGCGTACCCGTCACATGCGGGCGGGTGGCGGTGGTGAGCGGGTCGAAGTAGGCCAGGGGCACCACCGGCTTGACCTGGATGCCGAAGCGGGCGACCCCCGGCTGGGCATGGGCTTGTACGGCCGGCAGTGCGAGCAGCACGGCTACGCGAAGAGCCTGCCGCACAAGGCCCGTGCGGCACGCCCCAACGGCCCCGACGGGGTGTGATGGCGTGCGCTGATGGCCCGTCCGGGGCGGAAGGGCCATGCCGGCGGCGTGAAGGCGGGTTCTACGGCGAGGCATCGAGGGCACGGGAGCCGAAGATACCGGCACCGACCATAGCCCGTGCGACGTTCGTTGGCCCGATCGGCCTATTCCTCGTGCCGCACCGACACCATCTCCAGCGGCCGGCGGTGGCCCTGGGGCCATTCCACCGCCGGGTAGCCCATGAAGAACAGGCCCAGTGCCCGATCATGCTCGCCAAGGCCCAGGAACGTCCGCATGCCCGCGCCGGTGGCCACGCCCGGGGTGCTCCAGTATGCGCCCAGCCCGTATGCGGCGCAGGTGAGCGCCATGTTCTGCACGGCGCAGCCCACGGCCAGCAGCTCGTCCACTTCGGTGATCTTACCGTGGGGGTCGCGGGCCATGCCGATGGCGATCGTCACACTGCTCTGCAGGGGGCGCTGCACGAGCTTGTCGTACTTGCGCTGCATGAACCGTTCGGGCGGCACCGTGCGGCGGTACTCCGCACCGAGGTGGTCGGCCAGGCGCTGCCGGCCCGCTCCGCTGAAGATGAAGAACCGCCACGGCTGCGTCATGCCATGGGTGGGGGCCCAGGTGCCGTTGCTCAGCACCTGGTCCACGATCTCCTGATGGACGGCCCGGTCCGTGTATTGGTGGGGCGGGATGCTGCGACGATGCCGCACCAGCCCGTTGATCTCGCTCACACTGAATTTCATGTGCTTGGCGCCGATGGTCAGGGGCACCGGCCTTGCAAAGAGAAGGCTTCCGCGGGTTGTACGGACATTTGGACCGGGATGCGGACAGAACGGAAGGGACGGGTGTTGTGGGTGATGGGCCTGCTCACCTTGCTGGTGTTCGGTGTGGGCGGGGCATGGCTGGTCCATCAGGTGCAGGGCCGCGCCCTGTGGCCGGTGGTATTGGGCGAAGGCCCTTGGTGGCCGCAGGTGGGCGCCGGCATCGGGGCCGGTCTATTGCTGGGCCGGGCGGCATGGGCATTGGCCGCCTCCCCGCTGGTGCGGCCCGCGACCATGCGCTACGTGGGTCGCATCGGCCCGCTCGTGGGCCGCCCGGCCGACCGCCTGTTCATTTCCTTGTGTGCCGGGGTGGGCGAGGAGCTCTTCTTCCGCGGGGCGGTGCAGTTCTGGGCGGGCGTGCCCGCCACGGCCGTGCTCTTCGTGGCCGTCCATGGCTACCTGGACCCGCGCAATTGGCGGCTGTGCATCTACGGCCTGGCCCTCACTGCCGCCATGGTGCTGCTGGGGCTTTGGGCCGACCGGGCCGGGCTGCTGGGGCCCATGGCCGCGCATGCCGCCCTCGATGTGGTGCTCCTGCAACGCATGCACCGGGCGTGGAAGCAGGGTGCCGGCGGCGATCAGGCCTGCGGGTAGTGGTGGATGTCCTTGTACCGCTCGTCCAGGTCACGCTTCACCGTGTAGATGCGCATGGCGATCATGGCCAGTTCGCGGTGCCCTTGCGCCATCAGCCAACGGACCGATGCGGGCTCGTCGCCGGCCAGCGCCATGTGCCGCAGCGTGGTCAGCTCGTTGCGCTCCAGCCAGTCCAGGGCCTGTTGCACCCCTTCGGCCCCTTGGATCAGGGCCATCAGGTGGGGGTGCCCGTTGGCCATCAACCATTGGCGGGCTTCCGGCTGGTTGCGCAGGGCGAAGACGAAGATCCCCAGCTCCGGGTAGCCGTTCTTCATCAGCCAGTCCCGCAGGCCGGCATGCCCGCTGATCGCTTCGCCCCATGCGAGCAGGACCTTGGCGGGGTATTCGGTGCGCATGCGGGTAGGCGTATCAGGTACAGGACGAAGCCCGAAGGTACGGACACGGCACGGGCGGCGTTCCGGTACATTAGCGCCATGCTTCGCCGGAACACCGTCCTGATCCTCGCTGTGCTGGGCATCGCCATGCAGGCCACCGGGAACGACAAGGCGTGGCGGAAGGTGCAGGAGGCCTATGCCAAGGGCCGGCCGTACAAGGCCGTACGGGCGTGCGACCGCATGCTTTCCGGGCCCTCGCCGGACCAACGCTTCCTCGTGCTGCGCGCGGTGGGGCGGAACATGCTGGGCCACCATGAGAAGGCACTGCATGATGCGGCCAAGGGCACCGCGCACGTCCGGGGCGACACCCTGGACCTGGCCCGGGTGCAGGTCGGGATCGCCTTGGTGGCGTTGGGCCATGCGGACAGCGCCCGGCATTGGTTCGCCCTGGCCTTTGATGGGGCCCACGCCGCGGAGGCCCGGCGGCGCATGGCCGGGCTGCACAAGACGGCCGGCCGGTGTGCCGAGGCCATCGCCTTGCTGGACCAGGTGCTGATCGCCGGCCCCGATGACCAGGCGGCCCTGCGCGAACGGGGCGGGTGCCATGCCATGCAAGGCGATACCGCCGCCGCGCGTGCCGACCTGGACCGGGCCATCGAGCTGGCCCCCCGCGACCCCGTGGCATGGAACGGAAGGGGGCAGGACCTGCATGCCCGGGCGGGCCGGTGGGGCGAGGCCCTGGCCGATTTCCAACGCGCGATCAAGCTGGACCCCAACTACAGTTTCGCCTTCAACAACATGGGCCTTGCCCTGCACAAGCTGGGCCGTACGGACAAGGGGCTGCGGGCCATCGCCCTGGCCGGCCGCAAGAAGCCGGACAACCCCTTCGTGCCGCGCAACCTGGGCCTGATCGCCCTGGACCGCGGCGACACGGCCCGCGCCTGCGCCCATTTTCAACGCGCCCTGGCCATGGGTTTCACGGACCTCTATGGCACGGAACTTGTCGATCTGGTCCGCTCCCATTGTACCGTGGTGGCCCCTCCTTCAACCCCGTCAGCCCCGGCGTCGCCGCCCGGAACCCCCGCACCCATCAACGCCCCAGGCCGCCACAACGCACCGTGAGCAACGCAGGCATGTCCGGCCTTGTGCCTAATTTGGAACCCCCTACCAACCAAAAACAAGAGAACATGAGATCATACGTGACAGCAGGAGCGATCATCCTTTCCATGGGCTTGATGGCCCAGACCACCAAGCCCACCCGGGACGGTTCCGACCGGGCCACCGACCGGGCCACGACCACGGCCGCGGCAAGCGGCGAGGCCCGTCAAAAGGCCGTTCAGGAGGGATCCTCCAAAGCCATCGCCGAAGCATACACGAAGGTGCTCTACCTGACCCAGAAGCAGGAGGCCGAGATCGCCGAGAGGCTGGCCAACATGGGCCGTGAAATGGATGCCGCGCTGGCCCAGTTGCAAAAGGCCCAACGCCAGGTGGAGCATTTGTACGAGGCGGAGATGAAGAAGATCGACGAAGGCTTCTCCAAGGAGCAGATCGCCTTGCTCGAGACCGCGCGCCGAACGGGCGAGTGGAACTGCATGGTGGACCCCTGCAAGTGCAGCCTCCAACCGGACCGGGCGAGCCGTACGCGCCCGGCTTCCTCGGGGGACCGCACCCGCCAGGCCGCACCGGCGCGTGGTGGGGACAACAGCCGTGTCGCTCCCGACGGCGGCCGTCCCACCAGGCGTTGATACCCGTCCAGCACAGGCAAGGGGCCGTCTCGCACCGAGGCGGCCCTTTCCTTTTGCCGGCCCATGATGTGCGTGCGCTCCGCGGGCGTCGTTCCGGCGGGCATGGCCTGAACACCCATCGCGGCCACCAGCGCCCGGGCGGCCCGGCCTCCGTGCCGACACCCGCAGGTCCGCATTCACGGACCCCGGACGGCCGCGCACCGGGGCCACGGGCCGTCGCTCAATCCACCACCACCACCAGGTACTTCGAGATGCTCCAGAAGGCCACGGGGTCGGTGATCACCAGCTCGTCCGAATCCACGTCCAGGTGATAGCTCGCATCGGGGTGCGAGGTTACCAGGCGGGCCTTTTTCGCCAGCAGGGGCAGGCGATCG
>JAVFAQ010000273.1:0-4447 GCA_034002325.1 Flavobacteriales bacterium
GACCTCTTCGGAATGGAGAAGGTGTAGGAGCGCATCTTCGAGCACCTGGCCGTGTTGAAGCTCAAGGGGGACTTGAAGGCGCCGATCATCTGCCTCTACGGCCCGCCGGGCGTGGGCAAGACCAGCTTGGGCAAGAGCATGGCCGAGGCCCTGGGCCGCAAGTACATCCGCATGAGCCTGGGCGGCCTGCACGACGAGGCCGAGATCCGCGGCCACCGCAAGACGTACATCGGCGCGATGCCCGGCCGCGTGATCCAAAGCCTGAAGAAGGCCGGCACCAGCAACCCGCTCTTCGTGCTGGACGAGATCGACAAGGTGGGCCGCGATGCCCACGGCGACCCCGCCAGCGCCCTGCTCGAAGTGCTGGACCCCGAGCAGAACGGCGCCTTCCACGACAACTTCGTGGACATCGACTACGACCTGAGCCGTGTGATGTTCGTGGCCACCGCCAACAGCCTGGCCACCATCCACCCCGCCCTGCGCGACCGCATGGAGATCATCGAGGTGAGCGGCTACACCCTGGAGGAGAAGCTGGAGATCGCCAAGCGCCACCTGCTGCCCAAGCAGTTCGCCGAGAACGGCATCAAGGCCCGCCAGCTCAAGCTCGGCGCCGGCCTGCTCGAGGCCATCATCGACCAGTACACCGATGAGAGCGGCGTGCGCACCCTGGAGAAGCGCATCGCCAAGCTGGTGCGCTACCGTGCCAAGCAGATCGCCCTGAAGGAGAAATACAACGTGACCATCACCGTGGAGGACCTGGGGCGCATCTACGGCCCCAGCCATGCCCGCGACAAGTACCAAGGCAACGACGTGGCCGGCGTGGTCACCGGCCTGGCATGGACCCCCACCGGCGGCGACATCCTCTTCATCGAGACCAGCATCACCAAGGGCGAGGGCAAGCTCACCCTCACCGGCAACCTGGGCGACGTGATGAAGGAGAGCGCCATCATCGCCCTGGAATACCTCAAGGCCCACAGCGACATCATCGGTCTCGATCCCGAGGTGTTCAAGCGCTGGAACGTCCACGTGCACGTGCCCGAGGGCGCCACGCCCAAGGACGGCCCCAGCGCGGGCATCACCATGCTCACCAGTATCGCCAGCGCCTTCACCCAGCAGAAGGTGCGCAAGTTCACCGCCATGACCGGCGAGATCACCCTGCGCGGACGCGTGCTGCCCGTGGGCGGCATCAAGGAGAAGATCCTCGCCGCCAAGCGTGCCGGCATCAAGGAGATCGTGCTCAGCGTGGACAACCGCAAGGACATCGAGGACATCGACGCCCGCTACACCAAGGGCATGCGCTTCACCTACGTCACCGAGATGATCGAAGTGGTGCAGCACGCGCTGCTGAAGGAAAAGGTGGCCAACGCGCTGAAGGTGGCGTAGCCCCGCGCGGGCGGACCATCCGGCCGCACCGTGCCGACCTCAGGGCAGCGGCTGCCCCACCGGCGACCCGCACACGTGGCCCGGCTCGCCATGCGGCGGGTTGATCATGCCCGACCGCCCGCCTCCCGTGGCGCCGGGCGTGATGGCCGCGGAAGGCGCCGCCACTGGCTGCCCGAAGGACTCCTGTTGCACGGTGACGCCCGTGTTGGCCGAGGCCGTCGACCCGTCCAGCGGTGAGCCCACCGGCACACCGCATACGTGGCCCGGTTCGCCGTGCGGCGGGTTGAGCATGCCCGAGGCGCCGGCCTGGGCGCTGGCCGCCGCCGGTGCGGGCGTGGTTGCCGGGCGGTTCTGGATCTGCTCCGGGGACACCCGCTGGGCCGGGGCGTTCACCGGTCGGGAGGCGCGGTCCGCCGGGCCCGAACAGGCGGTGAGCAGGACCAGGGACAGGGCGGGCAGAAGAAGGGTGTGACGTGACATGGGGGAAAGCTGTGCCGACGAAGGTAGGCACCCGGCCGCCCGAACGCCCCGGCCTGCGGGCGGACGGCTCCCCGGTCCCGCCGCTGTGGCTTACTTCGTACCCCGTTCCCAGCACCCATGTCCCGCATCCTTCCCGTCCTCGCCCTGGCCTTGCCGGCCCTCGCCCTCGCGCAGCCGCGCATGCCGGCCACCACGCACGCCGATCTGCTGCACCTCAAGGCGATGGCCGCCCAGGAGCCCGATGCCCGCCGGTTCGTGGAGGCCACCCAAGGCCGCCATCCGGTTGCGTTGATCGACGGGGCCGCCATGGTGGGCTTCCTCGGAAGGGCCGATGCCGCCTTCGACCCGCAGGCCGTGGACCCCGCCCGGGTGCGCCTCGGTGCGCGCATCGGGGATGTGGTGGCCTTCCGCGTGGACGCCGCGCACCTGCACCTGGTGCATCAGATCCCCGGCCTGGACTACGTGGAGCTGGCCGGCAAGGCGGCGCCCCGGCTGGACAAGGTGGTCATCGCCACCCGGGCCGACAGCGTGCAGCAGGGCATCGACCTGCCGCAGAGCTACACCGGCCGCGACGTGCTGATCGGCGTGCTGGACTGGGGCTTCGATTACACCCACCCCATGTTCCACGACACGGCGATGGCCCAGACACGCATCCGGGCCGCGTGGGACCAGTTCAAGCAGGCCGGCCCGGCGCCCCAACCCTTCGGATACGGCAGTGCCTACCTCACCCCCGATGAACTGCTCGCCGCCGAGGCCGACACCGCCAACATCTACAGCTACGCCACCCACGGCTCCCATGTGGCGGGCATCGCCGGCGGATCGGGAGCGGGCACGGCCTACCGCGGCATCGCCTTCGATGCGCAGTACCTCTTCTGCACCTTCCTGGTGGACGCCGCCGCCGTGCTCGACGCCTTCGCCTGGATGAAGGGCATCGCCGACCAGGACGGCAAGCGCCTGGTGGTGAACATGAGCTGGGGCCTGTACCACATCGGCACGTTGGACGGCAACTCGTTGATCAGCCAGGCCATCGACGCCCTTGCCGGGGAAGGCGTGGTGTTCGTGAACTCCGGCGGCAACAACGGCAACGTGAACTTCCACATCCGCCGGGAGTTCGCCGGAGACACCGTCCGGTCGCGCGTGCAGTTCTATTCCTACGCGGCCCATCCGCAGATGTGGGGCCAGAGCATCAGCATGTGGGGCGCGCCGGGCGCGGCGTTCGCCGCCGGGTTCGACATCACCGACGCCGGCAACAACGTGCTGCTCGCCGGCCCTTGGTACCACACCGCCACGCAGGCGCCCTACCTGGATTCGCTGCTCGTGCTGGGCACCGACACGGTGTTCTTCAACCTCACCGCCGATGCCGCACACCCGCTCAACGGCCGTCCGCACTTCCGCCTGCGGATCAAGAACACCCACACCGCCCTGCGCATCGCGTTGAAGGCCACTGCCGTGGAAGGCACGGTGCATTTCTGGAACGTGACCGAGCTGAGCAACGACGTGGGCAACTGGGGGCAGGCGTTCCAGTCCGGGCCGGGCGGGTCCATCGGCGGCGATGCCCAGTACGGGATCAGCGAGCCGGCCTGCACCGAAAGCCTGATCACCGTGGCGGCCTACCAGGGGGAGTACCAGCTGGCCAACGGCAACTGGGCCGGCGGGGCCATCGCCGGGTTCTCCTCCTCGGGTCCCACGCTGGATGAACGCATCAAGCCGGACATCACCGCGCCGGGGGTCAACGTGGCCTCGTCCATCAGCTCCTTCACGGACAACAGCTACACGCCGATCGCCTCGGTGGATTTCGAAGGGCGTACCTACCCGTTCGCCCGCTTCTCGGGCACCAGCATGTCGTCGCCGGCCGTGGCGGGCATCGCGGCCATGGTCCTGGAGGCCGCGCCGGAGCTGACCGCCGCCCAGGTGAAGGCCGTGATCAAGAGCACCGCCCGCACCGACCAGTTCACGGGCACCATCCCCGACGGCGGCAGCACGCGCTGGGGCATGGGCAAGGTGAACGCCTACCACGCCGTGGCCGAGGTGCTGGGCGTGACCACCGTGCATGAGGGCGCGGCCGGCACCGTGCTGCTCTGGCCCAACCCGGCCACCGCCACCGTGCAGGTGCTGCCGCCCCATGCGCACGGGCGCGTGGAGGTGCACGTCACGGACATGCACGGGCGCACGGTGCATCGGTCCGTGGAGCCGGCGGGACCGATCTCATTGGATTGCCATGGATGGGCGGCCGGGGTCTACGCCGTGACGTTGCGCACCGGCGACGGCCTCGCCACCATGCGCTTCGTGAAGCAGTGAGGGCCGAACTTCGCGCTTCCATGTCGCCCCAGGAGCTGTCCATCAGCGACTACACCTACTCCCTTCCGGCGGAACGGATCGCCACGCGGCCATTGCCCCGGCGCGATGGCGCGAAGCTGCTGCTGCATATCGCCGGCGCCCAGCTCGACCGGAATTTCTGGGACCTTCCGCGCCTGCTTCCACCGGAGACCCTGCTGGTGCTGAACGACACCCGGGTGGTGAACGCGCGGGTGGTGCTGCACCGGGAGAGCGGCGCGCGCATCGAGGTGCTCTGCCTGGAGCCGGC
>JAVFAQ010000274.1:0-4420 GCA_034002325.1 Flavobacteriales bacterium
CATCGTCCTGTCCATGGCGCTGGGCCTGGCCGGTGCGTGGACCTGCTGGGCCGGCACGGGGGCGGCCTCCTGCTTCGCGCAAAGCGCCCTTTCGTACGAGCTGCACCCGAGCTACGCCGCATGGTACGCCTGCTGGGCACTGGCCTGGTGGGGGCACCGCCTGATCATGGGCCGGGTGGCGAAGGCGCGCGGCGTGGTAGCGTCCCTGTTGGTGCTGTTGCTGGTATGGACGATGATGCTCGCCAGCAAGAGCGGCGTGATCGGCCTGGCGATGGTGGTGGGGCTGTTGCTGGTGGTGCTGCTGCGCCGGGCGAAGGGCCGGGGCCGATGGTGGGCGTTGGGCGGTGCGGCCGCAGCGATGCTCGTGGCGGCATGGGCGCAGGGGCCGTTGGTGATGCTGCGGATGCAGGCGGCCGTGCATGCGGTGGAACGGGCTGCCAAAGGCGATCCCGCGGTGATGTCCTCGGCCGACGGCAACGACCTGCGCCTCGTGGCCTGGGCGTGCAGCATCGACCGGCTGCGCCATGCGCCGCTCGGGGCCGGCACCGGTGACATCAAGCATGCGCTCATGGACTGCTACCACGAACGCGGCGCCGAACAGGCCGCCATGCGCAACCTCAACAGCCACTCGCAATTCCTGCAAGGTGCCGTGGCATTGGGCTGGCCGGGGCTGGTGCTCACCGTGCTGCTCGCCCTTGTGCCGATCGTGTGCGCGTGGCGCCGGAGGCATCTGCCCATGCTGGCCTTCATGGGCCTTTTCGTGGTGAACGCCGCCGTGGAATCCGTGCTCGAAGTGCAGGCCGGGGTGGTCTTCTTCGCGCTGTTCCTTGGCCTGTTGGCCGCCGGCACCGATCTTCGCCCAAACCGACCCCGCCCATGATCCCATTCTCACCGCCCCGCATCGACGACCGCACGGTGAAGGCCGTGGAAGAGGCCCTGCGCAGCGGCTGGATCACCACCGGGCCGCGCACCAAGGAGTTCGAGCGGAAATTGGCGGAGTACTGCCACGTGCCCCGCATGGTGGCCCTCAACAGCTGGACCAACGCCGCCGAGATGGTGCTGCGCTGGTACGGCGTGGGGCCCGGCGACGAGGTGATCGTGCCCTCGTACACCTATTGCGCCACCGCCAACATCGTGGTGCATACCGGCGCCAAGCCCGTGATGGTCGATGTGCGCGATGACTTCACCATCGACCCCGAGGCCGTGGCCCGTGCCATCAATACGCGCACCAAGGCGATCATCCCGGTGGATGTGGGCGGGCTGCCCGCACGCACAGACGAGCTGGTGCGCATCGCCGTGGAGAAGTGCCCGCTGTTCACCCCCAAGGTGAACCTGCGCGTGGGCGGCAGCAACCCGCAGATGCGGCTGGGGCGCGTGCTGGTGCTCGCCGATGCCGCCCACTCCTTCGGCGCCCTGCTCCACGGCGCTCCCGTGGGCGGCCAGGCCGATGTGACCGCCTTCAGCTTCCACGCCGTGAAGAACCTCACCACCGCCGAAGGGGGCGCGCTGGCCTTCAACCTGCCCGCGCCCTTCAGCATGGACGAGCTCTACGCCTGGTTCAACGTGATGAGCCTGCACGGCCAGAGCAAGGACGCGCTGGCCAAGACCCAGGCCGGCGCGTGGCGCTACGATGTGGCCTACCCCGGCTACAAGTGCAACATGACCGACATCCAGGCGGCCATCGGCCTGGTGGAGCTGGAACGCTATGCCAGCGAGACCCTGCCGCGCCGCCGGGCCATCTGCGAGCGGTACGCCGCCGCCTTCGCCGATGATGTGCGCTTCATCACCCCCGTGCTGTACGACGAGCACCGCACCAGCAGCCACCACCTCTACATGTTGCGCATCGCCGGGGCCACCGAGGAGCAGCGCGACACCATCATCCGCGCCATCGCCGACCGCGGCGTGGCGGTGAACGTGCACTTCATCCCGCTGCCCCTATTCACCTACTACCACGGCCAGGGATACCGCATCGCCGACCACCCCGTGGCCTACCGCAACTTCCAGCGCGAGATCAGCCTGCCGGTGTACTACGACCTCACCGACGACCAGGTGGACCAGGTGATCGCCGCCGTGAAGGCCGCCGTGGACAAGGTGATGTGAGGCGCCCGCTTCTCCGCACCTTCGCACCATGGCCAAGCGGCTGTTCGACATCCTGGCAGCGGCCACGGCCTTGCTGCTGCTGTCGCCGGTGCTGCTGACGATCGCGCTGCTGGTGGGCCTCGGCTCGCCCGGCGGCGTGTTCTTCCGGCAGGAACGCGTGGGGCGCGGCGGGCGCACCTTCCGCCTGTGGAAGTTCCGCACCATGCGGCCGGGCAGCGAACGCCAGGGCCAGCTCACCGTGGGCGGGCGCGACCCACGCATCACGGCGACGGGGCGTTGGCTGCGGAAGAGCAAATTGGACGAGCTGCCCCAACTGGTCAATGTGCTGGTGGGCCACATGAGCATCGTGGGGCCGCGCCCGGAGGTGCCGAAGTACGTGGCGCTCTACACCCCGGAACAGCGCGCGGTGCTCCAGGTGCGGCCGGGCATCACCGGTGCCGCCAGCATCGCCTACATCGACGAGAACGAACTGCTGGGCCGCAGCACCGACCCGGAGCGCACCTACGTCCAGGAGGTGATGCCCGCGAAACTGGCGCTGGACCTGGCCTACGTGCGCGACACCACGCCCGCGAAGGACCTGCGGATCATCTGGCGCACCCTGCGCCGCCTGCTGGGGCCGCGGGGCTGATCGATGGCGCGCACGGCCCGCCGCCCTATGCCGTGGCGGTGCCCTCCAGCGCGCGGCGCAATGCGGTCACCTCCTTGGCGCGCTCGGGGTCGCCGCTGCGGGCGTAGCTGTTGGCCAGGTTGTTCAGTTGCCGCTGCACGATCTCCAGATTGCTGCACGGCCGGTAGAACACCGGCTGCGGCTCGATCTTCAACTTGGCCAGGAACTCATCGATCTCCGCCCGCCCCAGGATGTCGCCCTGGCTGAAGGCGTTCACGTAGAACAGCACCTTGGCCTCGCTGTGGTCATCGCTCTCCGCCGCGCCGATCCCGTCATCGTCCATGTAGGCCAGCACGAAGTGGTTCGGCAGGTTCACCCCGCGCAGGGGCAGGCCCAGGTCCTCGGCCAGCACCTGGTAGATGATGGCCAGCGAGAGCGGGTTGCCGGTGCGGCCCTCGAGCACCTCGTTGATGTAGCTGTTCTGCGGCGCGTGGTAGTTCTTCTTGTTGCCCTTGAAGCCATGCACGTTGAAGAAGATGTGGTTGAACACGCGCACCTTCTCGAAGGCCGTGAGGTGGTCGGTGAGCTCCAGCCAGATGTCCTGCCGCACCACGGCCATGCGGGCCTTCACCTTCATCTCGTCCAGCTCGGGGTAGCGGTAGCGGCTGATGATCAAGGCGCCCTCGAGCAGGTCCGTACACCCGCCCGCGCGCCAGGCGATCAGCTTCTCGCGCACCAGGTCCAGGTGGATGGTGTGCAGGATGTCCTCGATGCGGTTGCGGAACAGGTCGCCCAGGTCGGCGAACTCCCACGCGCGCTCCAGGTCGGGCACCACTTGCGGCCCCAGCGACACGATGCGGTCGCGGACCTCGGTGTAGATCCCTTCGTCGGGGTCGTCGATCAGGGTGATCAGGGCTTTGATCTCGTTTCCGCTCATGGTGGGGGAGGGCTGACGCCGTTCTCGTCACCGGCGACCGTGGCTAAAGTATCCGGCCACCGCCATCATGGCCGGGCCGCAGCAGGGCATGTTTCAACGGGCCGGGGTTGAAGACCGGCCAGAGGTGCGCGGAAGGGGCTTCGGACGCACCACGGGCCCCGGACCGCGTGTGCCGCCATGGCGAGGCGGCCTTCCTTCCCGGGCGCGACATGGCCGACCCTGCCGATCACCTTCCCCGTGCGGCACTGGGGCATTGGTGCCGGGCCGCGAAAAAAATGTGACCGACTTGGCGGATCGCGTCAACCTTTGCACAACCAATACCCGTTCCCATGGCCGTACGCATGACCCCCGACCAGCGCCGCAATTCCGGCGGCAGCAACATCCCTTCGCAACGGCCCTCCGGTGGCGGCGGCACGGGCGGTGGCCTGGGCGGCCTGTTGCCCATGCTGCTGGGCTTCCTGGTCAAGAAGCCCAAGTTGCTGCTGGTGGTGGTGGCCTTGGGCGCCCTGTGGTGGTTCTTCAGCGGAAGGCACGGCGGCGGCGGCGACATGATCTCGCAGCTCGCGGGCTTCACCACGGGCGCCGACCTGGACCCCGCCGAGTACGACAAGGCCGAGGTGTACGAGCCGCTGGCCGACAACGTGAAGAACCCGCTGCCCGAGCGCGTGAGCCTGGAGCAGTTCTGCCCGCCGCGCCTCAACCAGGGCCAGCAGGGCAGTTGCGTGGCATGGGCCAGCGCCTACGCCGCGCGCACGATCGTGCAGGCGCAGGCCACC
>JAVFAQ010000275.1:0-4418 GCA_034002325.1 Flavobacteriales bacterium
CACTTCGCCCGTGGTGCCGCCCACGCAATCGCCGCAGTTGTCAAGGAAGGCGCTGCCGCCCCATTCGCCATTGCAGTCCTGCACGCAGGCCACTTCGCCCGTGGCGCCGCCCACGCAATCGCCGCAGTTGTCGATGAAGGCGCTACCGCCCCACTCGCCGTTGCAGTCCTGCACGCAGGCTACTTCACCGGTGGTGCCGCCCACGCAATCGCCGCAGTTGTCGATGAAGGCCGTGCCGCCCGGCACGCCCGCGCAATCCAGGTCGCAAGTGCCTACTTCGGCGGGGGTGGGTTCGATGGTACCGACGAGCGTACCGCCCTGGCCATTGTTCGGTTCACCATTGAGGGACACGTAGTAGTCGCGGTTGTTCGCTCCGGTGAACGCATCATTGATGATCTGGAACTCGGTGCATTCAGTATTGCCGATCGGATTGATCGTGAGCACGGTGACCCATTGGTCTTGGGGGAAAACGAAACCGCAGCCCCCGTCCAGGTCGGGGTCGGCCTGAAGCTGGGCTGTGGCCTCCATGTTCCAGGTCCGGTACCGGAAGCCACCATCAACGATGTGGGCCGAGGCGCTGATGGGGAAACCGGCCCCGGTGCAGAAAGGTGTGCCCACCGGAAGCAGGGCCGGTGATGTCTCCGGCCACCGAATGGTGAAGACCAGGCCGCTGAACACCTCGCCGAAGCTGGCATCATTGAATCGCATCTTCACCTCGAGCTGGCCCTGGGTGGCACCTTCGACCAGATCGATATCGATGTTGGAGACTTGGATCTGGGCCGCTGCTTGATGGGACAACAGGGCGGGGAGCAACAATGCTCCCATGACCTTGGCGAAGAAGGTGCGTACGTTCAAATATGGCATCGGGCAGGTTTGGGTTTGCGAAGAGGTCAGGGAAGTTGTTCGAAGCGGACGGCCGTGGGCACGGAGCCGCCGATGGTCGAAAGGATCGGGTCACGGTCGTTGCCGCCACCGGTGTAGCGGACGATGCCGTCCATGGTGATATCAGCTCCGAGGTAGCCGGGGACGGCCGCGGTCGGCACGGTGCCCCCCACGGCGTCGAGGACCAGGTCCCGGTCGTTGGTGGCACCGGTGTACTTGATGCGGTCGTCCCAGCCGGCGTTGCCGCTCCACAGGGTGCGATGGGAGCCGTTCACACACCGGGCATCGGTGCCCCAAGTGGCGGTGGCGGCGGCGGCCAGGTCGATGGTCTGCAGGGCGCCGGACAAGGTGACGGGGGTCGCGGTCATGGCACCCAGGTGGTTGCGGTGGCGCACGGCCACATGGTATTCGCCGGCCGGGACCATGAAGGTGAGCACTCCGCCCTGGGCCCCGGTGATGGAGCCGTCGCGCCGCAGGAGCCCGCTGGTCGAGGCGACCACCGTGGCGGGTGACCCGGCGCTGCGCAATTCCACCACCACCCAGTCCACCACGGCGCTCGGGCCGGTGATGGACAGCAGCGCGGGGTCCATCTGCTCACCGCCCCCGCCGGCATGCACGTAGCCCAGTGCGGTGTACGGCTCGGTGGCGGGCACCAGGCCGGCCAGGCGCAGTCCATCGCCCATCAGTGCGGTGCCGGGGTCGAACGGGCCGTCCAACAGCGCTTTCACGGCCAGTTGCACACCGGCGCTCACTTCGGCCACCACCTCGGTGCGGGGGCTTTCGACGGTCACGGCGGGCGTGCGGACCTCCCAATCGTACAGGTAGTAATAGTAGCCGGGGCCGGCGGTGCTGCCGGTGATGGCCCCCATGGCGCCGATGGCGTACGGGTAGCTCACCCCGGAAGCGTCACGATGCAAATGCTGGACGATCTCCGTGTTGTCATCGAACGCAGTGATCCGGTGGGCGGTACCGGCCGGCACCTGGATGTTCAGGTCCACCCGGTGCATGCCGGCCGGCACGTACACATAGCGTTCGGCGATGAGGTTGCCCACATTGTCCACCAGCACGAAATGGCGGTCGCCGTTGCCGGTGGCATACACCTTCACCGACACCAGCTCGAACGGCTCGTAGGCGTCGAAGATCAGCGACTGGTCGGCATCGGAGGAGTTCTGGGAGCCGCTGGCATTGGTCTTGCCGCCGGAGGCGGTCTGGCCGGCATGCACGGTGCGGGTCGATGCGTAGAAGGCGGTGGTCTGCTCCAGCACCGGCGTGTTGAACGTGTTCCCGGCCGCCAATGGCTCCCCACCTTCCGGTGCGGCGTACCACAGCACCTGTTCACCATCACCCGTGGCGCTGAGCTCGGCGGTGGCGGGTCCCACCACTTGGTCGCCCACGCCTATCGGCGGCGCCAGGCCGGGCATGGCGGTGATCTCCACGGGGCTCGACGTGAGCGTGCCGCACGGGGCCGTCACGGTCACCGCATAGGTGCCGGGCGTGCCCACCTCGATCGTGCGCGTGGTGGCGCCGGTGCTCCAGGCATAGGCATGCCCGGGGGTGGCCACCAGACGCACGGACCCGCCCGGTGCGATGCGCGTGCCATCGGGGGCCTGGATGCCCGCGGTGCCTCCGCTGCCAGCCGGGCGCTGCTGCGCGAGGCTGAAGGGGATCATCGTCCAATTGTTGTCGTCGTTCTCCTCCTGGAACACGTTGGTGGGGTCCACCTCGGCCACGATCCAATAGTTGCCGTCGCACAGGCCGTCCATCAGATTGATCCACATCATGTCCAGGTTCTCGGAATAGATGTCCGTGCGGCCCACGGAAATGCCCTGGATGTTGTTCCCGCATCCGTAACTGCCATGGAGGCCCTGATTGGGGAACATGGAGGTGGTGAGCACCTGGCCCTGGCCATAGAGCTGCACATCACGGCAATGCCCGTTGTAGTACGTGCATGAGCCGTAGTCCATCAGGCAGAAGCCCACCTTGGCCCCGGTGGCCACCACGGGCCATTTGCGTGGATCGGGCTCGTCGGGGTCCTCCAGGCAGAGGCTCATGGTGGTCCAATCGTTCACATGGTAGTGGTTGTGCGATGAGTGGTAGGTCATGCTGCCGGCCATGCGCTCATTGCGCAGCATGGTGCCGCCCTCTTTGCGGTAGACCTGCTGGAAGATGATCTGCCTGGGGTTCTCGCCGTTGGGGCAGTTGAAGTTCATCTGGCCGGCCATGGAGAAGGTGTCGGTGCCGCATACGAAACGGCGCACACCGCTCTGGTCGGCGGTACGCACTTCCAAGGGGCCGTGTCCGATGTTCGGCGTGGACCCGCTGATGCGCAAGCGCGCGGAACCGGTTGCGCCCTGTGCCTGCTCCGAAGGCCCGTTCAGGTAGCTCTCCAACCCGTACCAGGAAATGGTCATGTCCGGCAGCAGGTCGCAATGGGTCTGGCCGGCCTGCTGGCACACGCAGCCGGCCGCCTGGGTGAGGGTGCATTGGGCTTGGGCGCCATGGAAGGCGGGCCACAAGGCACAGGCAAGGACCAGGAGGGGCTTCAACCCCGTGCGCGCCGGTGTGGAGAGGACCATGCAACAGGGCGTTTCGGGGACGCAATATATAGAGTCCACGGAGTCCGGGTCAATCGCACAATGACCGATGTCAGTCCCTGATGAGCCGGTGGTAGGAAACGCTGCTTGCCCGGCGCACCTCGAGCAGGTACATGCCATCGGCCAAACCGTGGGCGTCCACGCTCCAGGCCGGGCCCGCCGCCGTACCGCTGCGCACCGTGGCGCCCAGGGGATCGAGCATGCGCCATCGCAGCTGACCGTGGGCATGGCCGCCTGTGCCCCGCACGTGCAAACGGTCGGTGAAGGGGTTGGGGAACACGGTGAAATGCGCCTCGGGTGGCGGGTCGGTCATGCCGAGGGCGGCATCGAGCCGGGCCAGCCCGCCGCTGTTGGTGCCGGCCCACAGGGTCCCCTCATCGGTGAGCAACAGGCAGCGCACATGGTCGTCGGGCAGGCCCGAATTGGCCTGGTCCAGTACGCTCCATTGGCCCGGCCCGTCGAAGAGCACCAACCCGCCGATCTCCGTGCCCACGTACTTGCGGTCGTCAGGGCCGATGGCGATGCAGGTCATGGTGTTGTCGGGCAGCCCGGCGTTGGTGCCGTAGGTCGTCCAGCCCGGCTCCGTGTACGGGCCGAAGTGCCATATCAGCCCCGTTGCGGCCGAGGCCAGCCACCGGTCGCCGGCGGAATCGAACACCAGGCCGTTGCCGGAATTGTCCGGGAAGGTGCTGTTGTACGAGGTGTAGTCCACCATGTCCGCACCGTCCAGGTACACCAGCCCGGCATTGCGGGTGTACACGCCCACCAGCCCGTCCGCACGGGTGGCCGTACCGAGCATGTGGGGGCCGAAGAGCTGATGGCCCAGATGGCTCTCGGGGGTGTCGTTGTACAGGGCCAATTGGCCGTCCTGCACCAGGTGGAGGCCGGCGGGCGTGGCGATCGAGGTGCGGCCCTAGTGGTCTTGGGCGATCTGGTTCTCCT
>JAVFAQ010000276.1:0-4402 GCA_034002325.1 Flavobacteriales bacterium
CGCTCGCGGGCGGCGGGGTCGGCCAAAGATCGGGCGGCCAGCGCAAAAGCACCCGCACACCACGGACGGTAGGCGGCATCATCCATCCCCACCAACGACCGCAGCACTTCCGCGAAGCGTTCCGGCTTCTCCAAGGGCAGGTCCCACCCCGCGTGCTGCGCCTCCAGGCCCTTCCATGGGGTGCGGTCGCTGATCACGATGGGACGGCCCACGGCGAGCGCCTCGAGCATGGTGTGGCCGAAGTTCTCGCCCACGCTGGGCATGAAGAGGGCGTGCGCCCCGGCCAACACCTGCGGCACCGCGTCGCTGTCGATCTGCCCGTGCCACTGGACGGTGATGTGCGGCGGAAGGGCCGCGATGACTTGGCGGCAACGCTCCCAGTACGCTTCGTGGTACACCGTGCCGTACAGGTCGAAGGACACGCGGCCCGGCAGGTCCTTCAACCGCTCGATGGCGAAGAGCGTGTTCTTCTCCTCGGCGATGCGGGCCACGCTCACCAAGCGCAGCTCACCGCGCTGTTTGGCGATGGGCCGGGGGGTGTGGTCGGCCATGCGGCGGCCCAGGTTCGGCACCAGGTGTACCTGCACGTCCCGGCCGACCCATCGCCGCACATCGTCCATCTCTTCCCTGTTGGTGGCCTGGAACTCCACGCCCCGGAAGCAGCCGGTGGCGCGCAAAGCGAAGAGCACCAAGCGCTTCAGCAGGCCCTTCCGCCCCATCACCCCGTGGGCCAGCATGCCCCGCACCGCCACGATGCGTCGTTGCCCGGATCCGCGCAGCAGCCACAGCGGCACCAAGGTGCCCCACCGCGACCAAAGGCCATTGATGTAGACCGCGTCCCACGGCCGCTGGTGCAGCAGCTCCTTCCACCGTTGGATGGAGCGCCCCTCCGGTGATGCGTACCACACGTGCTCGCCTTGGTCCAGCTGCACCCATCGGTCCTTCGGCAGGTCGGCCGGCGCTGCGGTGGCGGTGTAATCACGGTCGCCGGTGATGATGTGGAAGTCCACTTCACCGTGCAAGTGGTCCACCATGTTCACCATGCTGCGCACCGGACCGCCCGCCTTGAAGAAGGGCTTGTACCAGTCGATGAGGACGAGGACTTGGGGCTTGGGCCGGCTCATGGCGACGGGATGAAAGACAGCGCCGTGTCCGCCCACGCCTGCGGGTTCCACGCGTGGCCCAGCCGGGCGCTGCGGTGGCCCATGGCGCGCAGTTCGTCATCGCTGCGGCGCACCACGGCGCGCAGGGCGTCGTGCAGGCCGCCGGGGTCGCCGGCGGTGCAGCGGAAGCCGTTCCGGCCTTCCACCAGGAAACGCTCGGCGGCGCCCACCGCGCTGCTCAGCACCAGGGGCAGGCCGGCGCACGCATGTTCATGCACCACCACGCCCCACGGCTCGTAGAGGCTGGGCAGCACGAAGGCCCCGCATTGCGCCACCACGGCGGGCATCTCCTCGGCCTGCTTGAAGCCCAGGTGGCGGATGCGCGGGTGCTGCCCGGTGGCCGATGCCCGCACCGTGTCGAAGAGCTCGCCGGTGCCGGCGCACCACAGCTCCCAATCGCCCGCCTGGCCGGCGTCGGCCAGGGCGGCGAAGGCATCGCACAGCAGCCGGTGGCCCTTGGCGGGGATGTAGCGGGCCACGCACAGGAAGCGATGGGGCCAGTGCGTGTCCCGTTCGGCGAGGAGTTGCCGGCCCAGTGCCTCGAAGCGTGCGGTATCGGCGGTGTAGAACCCGTCGCGGATGCGGCCCTCCGGGAAGCCCAGCTTGCGGGCGTAGGTGCGCTGGGGGCCACCGGTGACCCAGGCGTGCGAGAAGGTGCGCGGCATCCAGGCGCGGGCCAGCAGCACGTTGGCCCATTGCCGGGCATGGCCGCGCCAGGCGGTGTCGAAGGTCATCACCGTGGGCACGCCCCGCGCCCGCTGCCGGCGGCACACGGCGAGGTAGCCCTTGTCCACCCAGCCGCTGGCCAGCACCAGGTCCGGCCGCAGCTCATCGGCCAGGCGCAGCAGCTCCGCATCGCTGAGCCCGGTGCGCAGGTGGTCGGCGATCCCGGCATCGGCCTCGATCCGGAACGGCGCCTCGGCGTTCACGGGCCAGCGCACCAGGGTGACCTCCACGCCCTTCTGTGCCAGGGCCCGCAGGCTGGCCAGCACGTAGGGGGCGGCTTCGGTGTAGAGCACCAGGGCCTTCATGCGGGGCGAAGATGGCATTTTGCTTCCCCGGGCCCTTCCGGCCCGGAGGGGAACGGCGACCGCGGCCGTGGCCGTTCGATCGCCGTCTACTCCTCGTCGTACCCGAACACCTCCTTTTTCGTGAGCTTGGTCACCGGCCCCAGGCGCTCCAGGGCCTTGAAGTCGATGTGGCTTTCCTTGCCGATGACCAGGTAGGTGTAGTGGCGGCCCTTGATCTCGCGGTCGAAGAAGTCCTTCATGCGCGCCATGGTGATGCCGGGCACCTGCTCGTACCGGTCCTTGCGGATGTCGTGGTCCAGGCCCAGGCGTTGCAGGGCCTCCCAGTTCCAATAGATGCCGGCCTTGGTGATGCGCTCGCTGGCGATCACCTTGCGGGCGGCCTCCTTGGAACCCGCGAACTGCTCGGCGGCCTGGGGCATGTCGTTCATTAGCTTCAGCAGGGCGTCCACGGCATCGGTGAGCTTGTCGGCCTGGGTGCCCACGAAGGCGCGCACGTAATGCGCCTGGTCCGCGCGCGCGGGGGTGGTGTAGAAGGCGCTGGCGCTGTACGCCAGGGCCTTGGCCTCGCGGATCTCCTGGAAGACGATGCTGGACAGGCCCGCGCCGAAGTACTCGTTGAACAGGCTGGCGTAGGGCAGCACGGCGGGATCGAACGGCCCGGCCTTGCTCACCAACAGCAGGTCGGTCTGCACCATGTCGTGGTCCAGGAAGTAGACGCGGTCCGTGGTGGTGGGCTGCTCGGCGTAGTGGCGCGCGGGGGGCACGGGCTTGAGCCGGGCCGGCACTTCGTGCAGCTTGTCCAGCACGGCCTTCACCTCGGCGGCGGGCTTGCTGCCGTAGTAGAACACGCGGTGCTCGTGGCCGGTGAGGCCCTTGATGCGATCGATCAGCGCCGCTGCGGGGACCACGCGCATGCTGTCCAAGGAAAGGGCGTCGGTGAGGGGCGAGCGCGGGCCGTAGCGGGCGTAGCTGTACAGGCCGGTGTGCAGGATGTAGCTCTTGTTCTTCAGCCGGTCCTGGCGCTCCTTCCCGATGTCATGCACCAGGGCGATCAACGCGGCCTCGTCCGCACGCGGGTCGGCCAGCAGGCGCTCCAGCAGCTGCACGCCCTGCTCCAGGTTCTGCTCCAGGCCGGAGAGGGACACATAGGCGCGGTCCTCGCCCACGTCCACCCCGAAGCGCAGGCCCAGCTTGAAGAACTCCTGCTTCAGGTCGCGCGCGCTCTGCCTGCCGGTGCCCAGGAACTCCAGGTAGCGCACGGCCAGGTCCATCAGCGGGTCGTTCAAGGTGCCCAGGTCGGCGATGTAGCTCAGCGAGAAGATGTCGTTGCTGGTGTTGGTGATGTGTGCCAGGGGCACGCCGCTCTTCAGCTCGCTGCGGTCGATGGCGGTGTCGAAGTCGATGAACACCGGCTGCACATCGCCCTTGGGCATCCTCTCCCACTCGGTGCGCCAGCGGCTCTGCACATCGCGGTTGATCTCCACGGGCGTGATGGACGGCTTGGGCACCTTGTAGGTGTCACGGTTCTCGCCCGTGCGCTTGAACAGCTCCACGCGGCCGGCGCCGAGCTTGCGTTGCGCGAAGTCCATCACCTGCTGCTTGGTGACCCGGGCCATGCGGTCGTGGAAGTCGAGCACTTCCGCCCATGACTTGCGGGTGATGAAGGCATCGGTGAAGGCGCTGGTGCGTGCGCGGTTGCTGTCGCTCCAGCCGCGGGTGCGGCTCTGGCGCAGGTCGTTCACCACGGCCTCGATCAGCCAGTCCTCGAACTCGCCGCGTGCCAGCTTGGCCACCTGTTCCAGCAGCAGGTCGCGCACTTCCTCCAGGCTCTGGCCCTGGCGCGCCTGGCCGTGCATCTGCAGCATGCCGTGGTCGTGCATGGTGCGGCCGTACGCGTACGCGTTGAGCACCTTTTGTTGCTGGAGCAGGTCCAGGTCGATGATGCCCGCCTGCCCGTTGCTGAGCATGCGCCCCACCAGCGCGGCCATCACCTCGTCATCGGTGCCGGTGCCGTCGAGCCGCCAGGCGATGTCCACCCAGCCGGCCATGGGCCCGAAGACCTCCACCTGCACCGGGGCGGTGAGCGGCACCTCCTGCGGGGGTTCGAACTCGGGCACCGCCACGGGGATCCAGCTACCGAAGTACTTGTCGATGAGCGCGATGGTGCGGTCCGGGTCCAGGTCGCCGGCCATGATCACGGCCATGTTG
>JAVFAQ010000277.1:0-4360 GCA_034002325.1 Flavobacteriales bacterium
CCCACGGGCTGCTCGCTCAACATCATGATGAAGGCCATGCCCGACCGCGCCTTCGACGTGGGCATCGCCGAGCAGCACGCGGTGACCTTCAGCGCCGGCATGGCCACGCAGGGCATGGTGCCCTTTTGCAACATCTACAGCTCCTTCATGCAGCGCGCCTACGACCAAGTGGTGCACGATGTGGCCTTGCAGAGGCTCAACGTGGTGTTCTGCTTGGACCGCGGCGGCCTTGCCGGCGCCGATGGCCCCACCCACCACGGCGCCTTCGACATCGCCTACTTCCGCTGCATCCCCAACATGATCGTGAGCGCGCCGATGAACGAGGAGGAGCTGCGCAACCTGATGTACACCGCGCAACAGCCGGACATGGGGCCCTTCAGCATCCGCTACCCGCGCGGCGAAGGCGTGATGACCGAGTGGAAGACGCCCTTCAAGGCGATCAAGGTGGGCACGGGGCGCAAGGTGCGCAGTGGCAATGACATCGCCGTGCTCAGCATAGGGCACATCGGCAACATCGCCGCCAAGGGCATCGATGCACTCCAGGCCGAAGGCTACAGCGTGGCCCACTACGACATGCGTTTCGCCAAGCCGATCGATGAACTGCTGCTGCACGAGGTCTTCGGCAAGTTCAAGCACGTGATCACCATCGAGGACGGCAGCATCATGGGCGGCATGGGCAGCGCCGTGCTGGAGTTCATGGCCGACCACGGCTACCACGCCCAGGTGAAGCGCCTCGGCATCCCCGATGCCTTCATCGAGCATGGCACGCAAAACGAACTCTACGCCGAATGCGGCTTCGACGACAAGGCGTTGGTGACGGCGGTGAAGGAGATGCTGGGGACAGAGGGGGCGAAGCGCGTAGGAGTGAGCGCGTAGGACCGCATGCATAATGGCTCGTTCCTCCACGCATCGATCGGGCCGGATTCCGAGCATGCCATTGAAGGCATTCCTGCTAGTTGCCGGATTTGGCCTTGGGCTGCTATCATACGCCCAGGACATTGAGGAAGACACTCCGCAGCCGAGGATGGTGGCTTCGGCCACCCAGATGAACATCCTGTATCGCGGCGTTGATAATCCAGTGGACGTGGCGGTGCCCGGTGTGCCATGCGAACAGCTACGTGTGACGATAACGAACGGTGAACTGACGGGAGAAGGATGCCGGTATATGATCAGTCCGGGAGGGGGCTATGTGACACGTCTGACGTCCACCTGGCCAACCCCGGATGGGCTGGATTCTTCGGAAACAGCTTTCCATGTACGGAGCATTCCATCCCCCCAGGCTTGCTTCGGAGGGATTTGCACGGATTACGACAGCCTACTGGTATCACACGACAAGGCAGCACAAGGAGTTATTGCCCGTGTGATCGACCTGGGATTTGATCTGCGGATTGATGTGAAACAATACCGACTGAGGGTAATGCGGGATTGCCAGTTGGCCTTTGCTGGGGTGACCGTGGGACCTCGGCTCAGTCCGGAAATGTTTGAGGCTATGCAAGGGATTCATTCCGGGGATATGCTCATCATTGATGACATCAAAGCACTTTATCCGGATGGGGTGGAGCGGGAAGCGTTGCCGCTTCACCTGTTCGTCAAGTAGTGTGGATCATGGCTGCTTCAGATGTTCGTTCAAGGCGGCCCCGTTGCATCATCATCGCCGGTCCGAACGGTGCTGGGAAGACCACGTTCGCACGCAAGATCTTGACGGCCCAGCAGGCAATTCTTCATTTCGTGAATGCCGACCTGATCGCAGCCGGGCTTTCGCCGTTGTATCCCGAACTTGCTGCACGGGCGGCGGGTCGCTTACTGCTTGCTGAACTTGATCGGCTGACGGCGACCAGGACCTCATTCGCGCTGGAATCGACGTTGAGCGGAGTAACCCATCTGGGGCGCGTACAACGGATGAAGGAGCTTGGATACTCCGTGGAGATCATCTTCCTTCGGTTGAGCAGCCCGGAACTGGCCATCAAGCGCGTGGCCCATCGCGTTAAGCAGGGCGGGCACCATGTGCCGGCCGAGGATGTGCGCCGACGGTTTGAACGCGGGTGGCGTAACTTTGAGCGACATTATCTCCCTATGGCCGACGTTTGGGCGGTATATGAGAACTCCGGACCAATACCTGTACTTCAGGAACAGCACCCATGAGCAAAGCGCAGAAGAAGGCTGATGCCGAAGTATTTCTGGATGCTGTCGCAAAGGCGATGAAAGCCGCCGCCAAGGAAGCCCGCCGCGTAGCCAAGATGCACGGCACCAAGGTGTGGGTGGTGAAGGACGGCAAGATCGTGGGGCTGGAGCCGTGATCCATTGTGCATCGCGCTACAGCACCGCGAATATCCTGGGCCTCCAGGTGCCTTCGTTATCGACCAGCCTCCAGCACCGCCCGGTCATCGCGCTTTCCAGGAAACACCATCGTCCGCGCTAACGCTAACCGGAGCACTGTCCATGCTCGGTGTCCGATGCGACGTGCTTTCCTGGTCATCCTCGCGGCCTTCGGGCTGTCAGTGGCGGTGCGTTTCCCGCCCATCGGCCGGCCCCAAGCCCCCACCTTTGCACCATGCCACAGAACACACCCCGCACCGAGCTTTCCTCCCTGGGGGAGTTCGGCCTGATCGAGCAGTTGGCCGCCAAGGTCGTCATCCGGCATGGGTCCACCGTCCGGGGCATCGGCGATGACGGGGCCGTGATCGACCCGCAGGGCATGCACCAGGTGGTGGCCACCGACATGCTGCTCGAGGGCGTCCATTTCGACCTGGGCTATGTGCCCCTGAAGCACCTGGGTTACAAGGCCGTGGTGGTGAACCTCAGCGACGTGTACGCCATGAACGCCCAGCCCCGGCAGATCACCCTGGCGTTGGGCCTGAGCAACCGCTTCCCCGTGGAAGCGGTGGACGAACTGTACGAGGGGGTGCTGCTGGCCTGCACGAACTATGGCGTGGACCTGGTGGGCGGCGACACCTGCGCCAGTCGCAGCGGCCTGGTGATCGGCGTGACGGCGATCGGTGCGGCGGCCAACGAGCGTATCGTGTACCGCAACGGTGCCCGCGAGCACGACCTGCTGGTGGTGAGCGGCGACCTGGGCGGTGCCTACATGGGCCTGCAAGTGCTGGAGCGGGAGAAGGCCGTGTTCAACCAGACCGGGGCACAGCCCGACCTCGCCGGGCACGACTACATCCTGGGGCGGCAGCTCAAGCCCGAGGCACGCCGTGACATCATCGAGCTCCTGGCCCGCCTCGACGTGATGCCCACCAGCATGATCGACATCAGCGACGGCCTGGCCAGCGATGCGATCCACCTCGCCCGCAGCTCAGGCACGGGCGTCGCCATCCATGACGATAAGTTGCCGATCGACCCGGGCACGTACGGCACCGCACGCGATTTCGGGTTGGACCCCACCACCTGCGCCATGAACGGCGGCGAGGACTATGAGCTGCTGTTCACCGTCCGGCAGGCGGACTACGAGAAGATCAAGGGGAACCCCGACCTGACCGTGATCGGGCACATGACCGATGCAGCGAGCGGCTACCGGTTGGTGGACCAGGCCGGGGGCGTACACCCGATCACGGCCCAAGGCTGGGACGCCTTCCTGCGGAAGTGAACCGGACGGCCTGCATGGCGGGGCGCTGCCCCCGGGTGGGCACGGCGATCAGCTCCGGGGCCGCTTCTTGCCGGAGCGGTCGCTATCGCCCATGTCGTCCCCGTCATCGCTGATCTGCGGGTCCTCACCGTCCACGGCGCCCGCGTCCCCGCCGGTGGCCGCAGCCCCGGACCCGGCCTCGGTGCCGCCGTCCCCTTGGGCCTTCATCACGACCGGCACCTCAACGCCCGCCGGCGCCACGGGCTGCTCCTTGGCACAACCGGCCAACAACCACAGGCAGGCGACCAGGCACGGCAGGCTGCTGACGATCGAACGGAGCAAGGACGACATAAGTCCAAAAGTAATGCGGGCCGGCCGGGGTTGCAAATCCTATTGCACCTTGCCTGCCGCCGGGTCCGTGGGCAGGGCCACCACCACGCTCGTCCCCGGGCCGTCGACGCGCTGCTGCGGACCCGTGATGTGGATGTCCGAAATGGCCAGCCGCCGCAGCACGTCCGCCCGCCCCTTGGTGAGTTCGATGCCCCGCGAGATATGGTCGCCCCCCTGCCGCCCCTTGTCCCGCCGGCTGCTCTCCAGCCCCACCCCGTCGTCCTCGATCCAGACCTCCACATGGCCGTCGGTGCCCGGCCGCACCCGGATGGTCACGCTGCCCGGGCGGTCCATCGGCAGGATGCCGTGCCAGATGCTGTTCTCCACGTAGGGCTGCAGCATCATCGCCGGCAGGTGTACACGGCGCGTGTCCACCGCCGGGTCCACTTCGATGCGGTA
>JAVFAQ010000278.1:0-4337 GCA_034002325.1 Flavobacteriales bacterium
CAGGAGTGGGAGGAATGCGAGGTGTAGGCCCGGTCCGTGATCGATGCCATCGGGCCATGATCCACCGCGTGCGCCATTCCCTGCGGCGGCACGCGGCCCTGCCCGAGGGCGCCCCGCTCTGGGTGGCCGTGAGCGGCGGCGTGGACAGCATGGTGCTGTGGCATGTGCTGCGTCAATTGGGCCACCCCTGCCACGTGGTGCATGTGGACCACGGCCTGCGCGGCCCGGAGAGCGATGCCGACCGTGAGCTGGTCATGGCCCACGGCCGGGCGACGGGCACCGAAGTGCATGTGCATCGCGCCGATGTGCGCGCGCGCGCGGCCGCGCCGGGCATGTCCGTGCAGATGGCCGCCCGCGAGCTGCGCTACCAAGCCTTCCGTGCCTGTGTGGCGCAGGGGCCGCCGTTGCTGGCCACGGCCCATCATGCCGACGACGCCTCCGAGACCTTCCTGCTGCACCTGCTGCGCGGCATGGGCGCCCGGGGCTGGGGCGGCATCCCACCGGTGGCCGGGCCCTTCGTGCGCCCGCTGATCGAATGCCGCCGGTCGGCGATCGAGGCGCATGCCCGTGCCCACGCGATCCCTTTCCGCAGCGACCCGAGCAATGCCCACGCGCACTACCTCCGCAGCCGCGTGCGCCACGAGCTGCTGCCGCTGATGGAGGGCCTGCGTCCCGGCGCCGCCGACGTGATGGTGCGCAATGTGGGCCTGGCACGGGAAATGGCCGCCCTGGCCGTGGAGGCCATGCGTCCGGCCGAGGACGCCTTCCGGCCGGACCGGCACGGCGTGTCCCGCCTGCCCGTGCGCATGCTGCTGGACAGTGCCGCACCGCACTTTATGCTGCACGCCCTGCTCGGGCCGAAGGGCTTCCACCCCGATGTGCTGGAGCAACTGTTGCGCGCCACGGAACAGCGTCGCACCGGGGCCGTGTTCATGCAGGGGCCATGGCGTGCCACCGTGGACCGCGATGCGCTGGTGCTGGCGCCGGCGGGAACGGATGAAAGGGAATGGACCATCGCCTCAGCGGATGCCGTGCCGGACGATGCGCCGCTGCGGATCGGGCCTTGCGCGGGGGACCATGCGCCGGGCGCGCCCGGCCCGCACGTGGCCTGCCTGGACCCCGCGCAGGTGGCCTTCCCCCTGGTGCTGCGGCCCTGGCGGCCCGGCGACCGCATGCGGCCCGCGGGCATGCACGGCAGCAAGCTCATCAGCGACATCCTCACCGATGCCAAGGTGCCGGCCCATCGCAAGCGCAGGGCCATGGTGCTGGAGAGCGCCGGGCGCGTGCTGTGGCTGTGCGGCCATCGCCTGGCGGAAGGGGCCGGGGCCGGCGGCGGCGCGCATCTGCGGTTGGAATGGGCCGGCGATGGACCGCCGTGACCGCCCGGACGTATATTCAGGGCGTCCAAGATCCGATCGACCATGGCCGCACCGGAGACCACCATCATCCCCAAGGAACGGATCCCGCTGCTTCGCTTCCCGCGGCAGGCCGTACCGCTCACCGAAGAGGACCGCCACCAGCTGCTGGCCATGCTGCACCAGGCCACCCGCCTGGGCAACGGCGAGCATGGCAAGTGCCGCATCGTGTTCGAGGACGATGAGGGGCGCAAGGCCGTGGAGACCACCGTGTGGACCTACGACCAGGACCACATCGTGCTCAAGTACGGCCTGTCGATCCCCGTGGGCCGCGTGGTGAGCGTGACCATACCGTAGCCATGCGCCCGGTCGGGATAACAAGGATCAACAGGGTGGGAGGGGGCTTTGCCGTGCGGCCGGCCGTATTTTTGCCGGGTCCATGATCATGTTGGCTTTTCTCGCATCCACGGCCCTGCTCCTGCAAACGGGGTCGCCCGCCCAGTGGTCCTTCAGTGCAGCGGCCGTGCCCGGCGGGCTTGTCCGGGTGGAACTGACCGCCACTTTGGAGGAGGGCTGGCACATGTACGCCACGCAACTGCCGTCGGACCTGGGCCCCCTGCCCACCGAGGTGCGCTTCACCGCATCGGACCAATACACGCTGGAAGGCCCCTTGGAGGAACCCGATCCCGTGGAGGAGTACGATCCCAACTTCGCCGTGCAAGTGCGCCATCATTCGGGCCAAGTGGTCCTGCGCCAGCGGGTGCGCACCACCGGCCCGGCCGTGGTGAGCGGCGAGGTGGAGTACATGGTCTGCAACGACAAGACATGCCTGCCGCCGGTGGTGGTGCCGTTCAACATTGCCGTGCCCGCCGTGCAAGCGGGGAATTGATCATGCGGAACCCACTCCTGCTTCTCCTGTGGGCCCTGCCCGCGCTGCTGGTGGCCCAGATGCCCGGCGGCGACGCACCGCCCGAGCCCGTCAAGTGGTCCATCGCCACCCACGAGCGCGCCGACGGCCAGTGGGACCTTGAGTTCAAGGCCACCATCGATGAAGGCTGGGCCGTGTACTCGCAGAACAACTACGGCGACATGGGGCCCTGGCCCACCACCATCGCGGTGGACAGCATCGCGGGCATCACCCTCGTGGGGCCCAGCGTGGAGGCCGGCGACCAGGTGATCGAGGGGCACGACGAGCTCTTCGACATGGAGGTGAAGAAGTTCAAGGGCACGGCCACCTTCACCCAGCGCGTGCAGGTGAGCGGCGACCCCGGCTCGGTCACGGGCTTTTTCGAGTACATGACCTGCAACGACGAGATGTGCCTGCCGCCCACCACGGTGTACTACATCACGGGCCTGGGCAGCGGCAAGCACGAGCTGGGCACTCTGCCCTTCACGGCCAACGACCCACGCTTCGCCGGCCTGGCCGTGCGCACCGACGCCACCGAGCTGCGCTTGGCCAACGTGGACCTGGCCAACCCGATCGTGCGTGATGCCGGCGCCCGCCCCGAGGAACGCAACTCGCTGGTGTGGATCTTCATGCTCGGCTTCATCGGCGGCCTGGTGGCCCTGCTCACGCCCTGTGTCTTCCCCATGATCCCGCTCACCGTGAGCTTCTTCACCAAGAGCAGCACCGACCGCGCCACCGGCCTGAAGAACGCCCTCACCTACGGCGGCTTCATCCTGCTCATCTACCTGATCTTCAGCATCCCGTTCCACCTGTTGGGCAGCGTCAACCCCGAGATCTTCAACGAGATCAGCACCAACCCGTGGCTGAACATCGGGTTCTTCGTGATCTTCATCGTGTTCGCCATCTCGTTCTTCGGCTACTTCGAGATCACCCTGCCCAGCAGCTGGGTGAACAAGATGGACAGCAACGCCAGCAAGTTCGGCGGGCTGATCGGCACCTTCTTCATGGCCCTCACGCTGGCGCTGGTGTCGTTCAGCTGCACCGGCCCGATCCTGGGTTCGTTGCTGGCCGGCGCCCTCACGGCCGATGGCGGCGCCTGGCAGCTCACCGCCGGCATGGGCGGCTTCGGCTTGGCGCTGGCCCTGCCCTTCGGCCTGTTCGCGCTCTTCCCCGGATGGCTCAACAGCCTGCCCCGCAGCGGCAGCTGGCTCAACAGCGTGAAGGTGGTGCTGGGCTTCGTGGAAGTGGCCCTGGCCTTCAAGTTCCTGAGCATGGCCGACCTGGTGATGAAGTGGGGCCTGGTGCCCTACGAGCTCTTCCTCGCCATCTGGGTGCTGTGCGGCCTGGGCATCGTGCTCTACCTGCTGGGCAAGATCAAGTTCCCGCACGACAGCCCCGTGCTCAAGTACTCGCCCACGCGCCTGTTCTTCATCGCGCTCTTCGGCGTGCTCACCGTGTACATGTCGTACGGCTTCCGCTACGATGACAAGTCGAAGACCTTCGCGCCGGTGGGCCTGCTCAGCGGCATCTCGCCGTCGCCCGGCTACAGCTGGATCTTCGCCACCGAATGCCCGGCCGGGCTCAGTTGCTTCCACGACCTGGAAAGCGGCATGGCCGAGGCCAAGCGCACCGGCAAGCCCATGCTCATCGACTTCACCGGATACGGCTGCGCCAATTGCCGCAAGATGGAGGACTACGTGTGGCCCGTGGCGGAGATCAACCGTTTGATCGATCAGCAATACGTGCTCGTGTCGCTCTACGTCGATGACAAGTCCGCACTGCCCAAGGACCAGCAGTTCATCCACGAGACGGCCAACGGCACCAAGAAGCCCATCCTCACCGTGGGGAACAAGTGGGCCACCCTGCAAACGGAGACCTTCCGCAGCGCCACCCAGCCGCTCTACGCGCTGCTCAGCCCCGATGGCGTGCTGCTCACCGATCCCGTGGGCTACACCCCCGACGTGGCCGACTACAAGGCCTTCCTGGAGCGCGGTGTGCAGGGCATGCAGGAGTTGCAGTTGCAGGCGAGCCGGTGACCTCCTCCTTCGAGGCCGCCATTTCCGACCTCAAAGCGC
>JAVFAQ010000279.1:0-4312 GCA_034002325.1 Flavobacteriales bacterium
CTGGCGGAGCCATGCGGCCGCCTGCCCGATATCCGCGCCGATGAGGGACATGGCGCAAAGGTGGCCTAAACCAGCCCCTCCACGTACCGCCGGTCGTTCGCCAGGCGGGGCACCTTGCTCTGGGCGTCGTGCATGCCGCGGGCCTTCATCCACCGGGCGAAGCCGCCGCGCGGCACGGTGGTCACCACCAGGGGCCGCAGCACGTTCCCGGTGATCAGGTCGCGGTAGTAGATGTTGCGCCGTTGCAGGGCCGCGTCCATCACACGGGCGAACCGCTCCATGTCCGCCGGTGGCGCCGTGAACTCGATGAACCATTCATGGTAGGGAAGACCACCATGGGGCGGTACGAGCTGCGGCGCCAAGGTGAACTCGGCCACCTCGCAGGGCGCCTCGGCCACGGCATCCCGCAGGGCGCCCTCCACCTCCTCGGCGATGACGTGCTCGCCGAAGGCGCTGGTGAAGTGCTTGGTGCGGCCCGTTACGACGATCCGTGGCGGTGTGAGCGAGACGAAGCGCACCGTGTCGCCGATCTCATAGCCCCACAGGCCGGCGTTGGTGTACAGCACCAGGGCGTACTGCACGCCCACCTGCACGTCCTCGATGGACAGCACGCGGCGCGCGGTGCCGTCGGTGGCCGGTGCCATCGGCACGAAGCCGTAGTGGATGCCGTTGTCCAGCACCAGCAGCAGGCCGTCGTCCGGCCCCTGGTCCTGGTAGGCGATGAAGCCCTCGCTGGCCGGGAAGGTCTCCACGCTGTCCACCTCGCCGCCGATCAGGGTGCGCATGCGGTCGCGGTAGGGGGCGTAGTTCACCCCGCCGTACACGAAGAGCGAGAAGTTCGGGAAGACGCTGCGCACATCGGGCCGGCCGGTGCGGGCCAACAGGCGCTCGAAGTACATCTGCACCCAGGCGGGGATGCCGCTGATCAGGCGCATGTCGGCGCCCATGGTCTCCTCCACGATGGCGTCCACCTTGGTCTCCCAATCGGGGATGGAATTGGTGGCGAAGGAGGGCATGCGGTTCTTGAGCAGGTAGGCGGGCACGTGGTTGGCCACGATGCCGCTGAGGCGGCCGCTGGGGATGGCGCCCGAGCGGTCGAGCACGGGGCTGCCCTGGAGGAAGATCATCTTGCCGCCGAGGAAGGCCGCGTTGCCGGTGCGGGCGATGTAGGCGAGCAGCGCGCGGCGGGCGCCCCCGATGTGGACGGGCAGGCTCTCGCGGGTGATGGGGATGTACTTCGCGCCGCTGGTGGTGCCGCTGGTCTTGCAGAGGTAGAGCGGCCGGCCGGGCCACAGCACGTCGGGCTCCCCGGCGATGGTGCGGGCCAGGTAGGGGCGCAGGCCCTCGTAGTCGCGCAGGGGCACGGCCTGCACCAGGTCCGCGTGGCCTTGCACCTGCTCCAGGCGGTGGTCGCGGCCGAAGGCCGTGGCGGCGCCGCGGGCGATCAGGCGCCGCAGCACGCGCCGCTGGGCGGCCACGGGGTCCATGGCCCGGCGCATCACCGCGCTGGAGACCATGCGGGCGTAAGGCTTGGCGATGTCGGCCTTGATGCTCATGGGCGGGGTCACTCGAACACCATGAAGGCCTGGGGGTCCACCGCCTCGCCGCGGTCCCAGAGCTCGAAGTGCAGGTGGGGGCCGGTGGTGAGCTCGCCGCTGTTGCCCACGATGGCGATCACCTCGCCGGCCTTCACGCGGTCGCCCACCTTCTTGAGCAGCACGCTGTTGTGCTTGTACACGCTCACCAGGTCGTTGCCATGCTGCAGCTGCACCACGTGGCCGGCGTCGGTGGTCCAGCTGGCGAGCATCACCGTGCCGTCCAGGCAGGCCTTCACGGCGGCATCGGCGGCGGCCACGATGTCCGTGCCGAAGTGCCCGGCGGCGCGGTCGAAGGTGCTGGTGACGATGCCGCGGATGGGCGGGAAGAAGAACACGCCGGCGGGCTCGCGCTGCCCGCCCGGCACGCCGGCCACCACGTTGTAGGCCTGCTCGCGCCCCACCCGGTTGCGCAGCGCGCTGTCCGCACGGCCCGGGGCCAGGTCCGCCAGGCCCGGCTTCACCTCCAGGGGCCGCAGCAACGTGGTGCTGTCCACGGGCAGCTCACCGCTCAGCACATGCCGCAGGTTGTTGAGGTATTGGTCGCGCACCGCCAGCTCCCGCTCCAGCGAATCGGTCCGGATGGCGCTGCGGATGGCCTGCTGCCGCGTGTCCTGGTCGCTGTACCCGGGGATGTGCTCCTTCAGCGGGGTGAACACGATCAGGGCCGTGATCAGCAGGCCGTAGCCCAGGAAGGCGACCGTGCCGAGCACCAGCACGTTCAGCCGGTTCAGGCGGATGCTGAACCGCTCGGCGAAGGTCCGGTCGTCGATCAGCACCAGCCGGTAGGTGCTGCGCAACTTGCGGATCAGCTTCTTGCGGCGGCTCGCTTTGCGGGGGCGGGCGGGTCGGGGGCTCACGGGGCAAAGGTGCGGATCATGCGGCATCCCCCTACTTTCGGCACGTGCGACCGTGGACCCTTCCGTTGCTGCTGCTGGTGCTGTGCCCCGCCGGGCGGGCCGCCGTGCTGATCAACGAGGTGCAGCCCTCCAACCACGGCGCCCTGGTGCTGGCCGACGGCTCCACGCCGGACTGGGTGGAGCTGGTGAACACCGGCCCCGACGCGGTGGACCTGCTGGGCATGCGGGTGGTGCTGGGCGACCGGGTGCACGTGATCGATGCGCCCCTGCCGGTGCCCGCCGGTGGCCGTCGCGTGCTGCACGGCTCGGGGCGGCCCGCGCAGGGCACGGACCACCTGGTGTTCAAGCTGCCGCGCAGCGGGGGCACCTTGATGCTGGTGGCGGCCAACGGCACCGATGTGCTGGACGTGTTCACCTGGCCGGCCCTGCCGCCGGGGGTGAGCATGGGCCGCCAGCCCGATGCCGCCGCCGCATGGAGCTTCTTCACCACCCCCAGCCCCGGCGCGCCCAACCCGGCCGGCCCGGTGCTGCGTGGCATCACCGGCGCACCCGTGGCCGATGCGCCCCCCGGCCATCATCCCGCCCCCTTCGATCTGGCGCTTGCCGCCGCGGAAGGCGCGCGCATCCACTACACGCTGGACGGCTCCGCGCCCGACGAGGACGACCCGCTGTGGACCGGCCCGCTGCGGATCGACGGGCGCACGGTGCTGCGGGCGCGCGCATGGCGGGCGGGCGAGCTGCCCGGCCCCGAACTCTGCGCCACCTACCTCATCGGCCACGGCCCGGCCTTCGCCGGCATCGTGATGGACCCGCACCATTTGCACGGCGACAGCGGGATCTACGGCCCCGGCGCCCAGGCCAACCACACCCGCAGCGGCCGCGCGTGGGAGCGCCCCGCCATGGTGGTGCTGCCCGGCTCCGGCCAGGCCGTTCCCTTGGGCGTGCGCATCCACGGCAGCGGCTCGCGCGGCCTGGCCAAGCGCTCCTTCAAGCTCTACGCCCGCGGCCGCCACGGCAGCCCCGCGCACGGCGTGCCCCAGCCCGGCGGCACCGCCTTCCACGAGGCCATCCTGCGCGCCGACGCCGGCCCCCACGCCTTCCTGCGCAACCTGCTGATCGAGGACCTGGTGCGGCGGCACGGCCTGCACCTGGACGTGCAGCCATCGGCCCCCATGCCCCTGCTCCTCAACGGCCGCTATTGGGGCCTGTACCGCCTGATGCCGCCCAAGGACGCCGCGTGGGCGCGCGCACTGTGCGGGGCCGAGGCGGTGGACGTGCTCGCCGGGCCTTCCCTGCGCGCGGTGGCCGGCAGCGACCGGCACTTCCGCAAGGCCTTGGCGGCCCTGTACGGCGGGGCGCCCATGGACAGCATCGCGGCCTTGGTCGATCCGGCCAGCTTGGTCGACCTGGCCTGCCTGGACCTGTGGACCGGCCGCGCGGACCACGACCTGAACGTGCGGCTGTACCGCCCGCGCGAGCCCGGCGGCCGCTGGCGGTGGATGCTCTACGACATGGACGTGTGGGCGCCGGCCGATGACCACAGCCTGGCCCGCATGCTCGGCGCGGCCGCCCCCGAGGCCCCGTGGCTGGCGCCCATCATGGCCCACCCGGAGCTTTCGTTGCGGCTGCTGGCGCGCATCACCGCCCTGCACGCGGCCGTGCTCCGTCCCGAGGTGGCCGGCGCTGCCGCGGACAGCATCCACCGGCAGCACGCGGACCTGCTGGCCGCGGACCACCGCCGCAGGTACCAGGAGCACGACATGGCCCCGCCCGATGCCACCCGGGCCTTGGTGCAGCGCTTCATCGAAGTGCGGCCCGCGCACCTCTTGCGCCATTTGGCGGGGCACACCGGCCGGG
>JAVFAQ010000280.1:0-4256 GCA_034002325.1 Flavobacteriales bacterium
TGCTGGGCTGCGGGCGCGGAGAGTACTCCGTGGGCCTGGCGCAATTGCGGCCGGAACGGAACTACATCGGCGTGGACTTCAAGGGCGCCCGGATCTGGCGCGGGGCGCGCAACGCACGCGAGCTGGGCCTCACCAACGTGGGCTTCCTGCGCACGCACGTGGACCACATCCTGCAATGCTTCGGCCGGCACGAGGTGGACGAGATCTGGCTCACCTTCAGCGACCCGCAATTGGGCAAACCGCGCAAGCGCCTCACCAGCCCGCTCTTCCTCGCGCGCTACCGGGAGATCTTGAAGGAAGGCGGCCTGATCCACCTGAAGACCGACAGCCCGGAGCTGTACGCATACACCCTGGAGGTGATCGCCGCGCACCGGCTGCCGCTGCATGAGCACAGTGCCGACGTGTACGCCGACCTGGTGCATCGCGTGCCGCCCGGGGAGCAGGCCGTGCTGAACATCCGGACGTACTACGAAAGCATGTGGTTGGAGGAGGGACGCACGATCCACTACGTGCGGTTCGGCATTTGAGCGGCCGCCGGCAAGCCCGCGGGGCCGGTGCCGCCCCATCACGTCCAGGGAGGCGCCCGCCCGGAAGGGGCACGCCCCCCGCCCCTACCTTTGCCGCGCATCCACCCCCCATGCCCATCGTCACCATCACGCGCCGCGAACGGTTCAGCGCCGCGCACAAACTGAGCCGCCCCGACTGGAGCCTGGAGAAGAACCTCGCGGTCTTCGGCAAATGCGCCAACCCCAACTGGCACGGCCACAACTACGAGCTGTGGGTGACGGTGAAGGGCGAGCCCAGCCCCGAGACGGGCTTCGTGGTGGACCTGAGCGAGCTGAGCCGCATCATCAACGACCGGGTGGTGCGCCACGTGGACCACAAGAACATCGACCTCGACGTGGACTTCATGCAGGGCCGCCACAGCAGCACCGAGAACCTGGCCATCGCCATCTGGGAGCGGTTGCAGGGGCCGGTGGAAGCACTGGGCTGCAAGTTGCACAGCGTGAAGCTGCAGGAGACCGAGAACAACGTCGCCGAGTACCATGGCCAGTGAACACGAGACCAGCGGCGAGGGCTACGAGCGCATCGACCAGTACGACCCGGCATCCACCGAGCGCATCGGCGCGCACTACGCCGACATCCTGGCCACGATCGGCGAGGACCCCGCGCGCGAGGGCCTGCGGCGCACGCCCGAGCGCGTGGCCAAGGCGCTGCAATACCTCACCCACGGCTATGGGCTGGACCCCGCCGCGATCCTGCGCAGCGCCATGTTCACCGAGGAATACAGCCAGATGGTGCTGGTGAAGGACATCGAGGTGTACAGCATGTGCGAGCACCACATGCTGCCCTTCTTCGGCAAGGCCCACGTGGCGTACGTGCCCAACGGGCGCATCGTGGGGCTGAGCAAGGTGCCCCGCGTGGTCGATGCCTTCGCCCGGCGCCTCCAGGTGCAGGAACGCCTCACCAACGAGATCCGCGACTGCATCCACGATACGCTCAAGCCGCTGGGGGTGGCCGTGGTGATCGAGTGCAGCCACCTGTGCATGCAGATGCGCGGCGTGCAGAAACAGAACTCCGTGACCACCACCAGCGCCTTCACCGGCCTGTTCCTCCAAGACCACCGCACGCGGGAGGAGTTCATCAAGCTCATCGGCACCACCCTGCATTGAGGGCGCACGGGGCTTTCGGCCGAAGGACCACGCGCGCCGGCTGCGGGCGCTGAAGTACTTTTGGCCTCCGACCCTCAGCACGCAACAGGCTTTCCCATGCAAGAGCAGTTCCCCACACGGCAAGGCGGCCAGGTGATCTACGGCCCCGGGCCCGACACCGCCACCGCGATCCGCACCTTCCTCGCGAGCGTCTTCAGCTACATGACCCTGGCCCTCGTGATCAGCGGCGTGATGGCCTGGTGGTTCGCCAGCACCCCGTCGCTGCTGGTGCATCTGTTCAGCGTGGACGCCAACGGCATGGCCACCGGCCGCAGCGTGCTGGGCTGGGTGGTGATGTTCGCCCCGCTGGGCCTGGTGCTGGTGATGGGCGGCCTGCTGAACAAGATGAGCAGCGCGGCCCTGCTGCTGGCCTTCATCGGCTTCAGCGCGATCATGGGCATCAGCCTGTGCTACATCTTCTTAGTGTACTCCACCGCCGCCATCGTCAAGGTGTTCTTCATCACCGCCGCGGTGTTCGGCACCATGGCCATCGCCGGCTACACCACCAAGACCGACCTGACCAAGCTGGGCAGCATCCTGTTCATCGGGCTCATCGGCATCGTGATCGCCTCGCTGGTGAACATCTTCCTGAAGAGCGACGGCATGGGCTACATCATCAGCATCATCGGCGTGGTGGTGTTCACGGGCCTCACCGCGTACGATGTGCAGCGCCTCAAGGGCATGGGCGAGCAGGCCATCGCCGGCGAGGAAGGCACCAAGAAGATGGCCCTGATGGGCGCCCTGAGCCTCTACCTCAACTTCATCAACCTGTTCCTGATGCTGCTGCGCTTGTTCGGCGGCAACCGGAGCTGAACCGGCCGGCGGTCCGCAGGCGGCGGTCGGCCACGGCGTCGGCCCCTGCACCCTGCGAACCGCCCACCGCGAACCGCCAACTGGACCACATGACCGCCTACGTTTTCCCCGGCCAAGGCAGCCAATTCCCCGGTATGGGCAAGGACCTGTACGATGCGGACAGCAACGCGCGCATCTGGTTCGAGCACGCCAACGACATCCTCGGGTTCACCATCACGGAGATCATGTTCCGGGGCAGTGAAGCGGACCTGAAGCAGACCAAGGTGACGCAGCCGGCGATCTTCCTGCACAGCGTGGTGAAGGCCAAGGTGATGGGCGATGCGTTCCGGCCCGCCATGACCGCCGGGCACAGCCTGGGCGAGTTCAGTGCGCTGGTGGCCGCCGGGGCCATGGAGTTCGCCGATGGGTTGAAGCTGGTGGCCGCGCGCGCCAACGCCATGCAAAAGGCCTGCGAGATGCGGCCCGGCACCATGGCCGCCATCCTGGGGCTGGACGATGCGAAGGTCGAGGAGGTCTGTGCCGATGTGAGCGCCACGGCCGGCAAGGGCGTGGTGGTGCCGGCCAATTACAACTGCCCCGGCCAATTGGTGATCAGCGGCACGGTGGAAGCCGTGGAGGCCGCGTGCGAAGCACTGAAGGCCGCCGGGGCCAAGCGCGCGCTGGTGCTGCCCGTGGGCGGCGCCTTCCACAGCCCGCTGATGGAGCCCGCCCGCGTGGAACTCGAGACCGCCATCGCCTACACCCCCATCGTGGACCCGCGCTGCCCGGTGTACCAGAACGTGGACGCCCGCCCTCACAGCGATCCCGCCCGCATCAAGGCCAACCTGATCGCGCAGCTCACCGCGCCCGTACGATGGACGCAGACCATGCAGGCCATGCTCGCCGATGGTGCGAACAAGGTGGTGGAAGTGGGCCCCGGCAATGTGCTCCAGGGCCTGTTCAAGAAGGTGGACCGCACGCTGGACACCAGCGCGGCGTAGGCCGCCCTACTCCTTCACGAACCGCAGCCGCACCGCGCCCTCAGGCCGGGCGATGCGCAGCACGTACACGCCCGGCGCCAGATCGGCGACGTCCATTGCCGGCGCGGCCGCCAGGGTCCCGGTGCGGACCAGGCGCCCCTGCACATCGGTCAGCGCGTACCGGGTCTCCGGACCGTCCAGGCCGATGATCCGCAGGTGGCCGCTGGCCGGGTTGGGCGCCAAGCGCACATCGCCCGGTCCATGGTACACGTCCACCTGCGTGGGCAGGACCACCACGGTTTCCGAAGGTGCCGACACGCAACCATATTGGTCCGCCGCCAACACGTGGTACTCGCCCGGCGCACCGGCGTCGATGCAGGCCGTGGTGCCGCCATCGATCGGCGTACCGTTGAAGTACCATTGGAGATCGCCTTCCGCCGCGGTGCACAGTTGACCGTCGCCGACCTCGATCACCGGCGTGGCCGGCGGGACGCATTCCACCGTGAACACGTCCGAAGGCGCCGAGGTGCAGCCATATTGGTCCGCAGAGACCACGTGGTATTCGCCCGGTGCGCCGGCGTCGATGCAGGCCGTGGTGCCGCCATCGATCGGCGTACCGTTGAAGTACCATTGGAGATCGCCTTCCGCCGCAGTGAACAGATTACCGTCGCCGGCCACGATCACCGGCGAGTCCGGCGGGACGCATTCCACCGTGAAGACGTCGGACGGCGCCGATGTGCAGCCATATTGGTCCGCAGAGACCACGTGGTAT
>JAVFAQ010000281.1:0-4218 GCA_034002325.1 Flavobacteriales bacterium
CACTTCAGCCCCCACTTCAGCCTTCTCCACCTTCAGCCTTCCCCACTTCAGCCTTCCTCACTTCCCCCCTTCAGCCTTCCCCACTTTCCCGCCCCATGCACCTCCCCACGCTCCTTTCCCGCGCCCGCCGCTCGCGCCTGCATCGCTGGTGGCTCAACACGGCGCTGGCGCACACCGTCCCGTTCAACCGGCCGCATGGGTTCCGGGTGGTGCCCTTGGCCGAAGGCGGCATCAGCGTGGCGGTGCCGTACTGGCGCATCAACCGCAACCACATCCGGGGCATCCACGCCTGCGCGCTGGCCACGGCGGCCGAGATGTGCAGCGGGCTGTCGGTGCTGGAGCAGCTCGATCCGAAGCAGTACCGCATCATCATGCGATCGCTGCATGTGGAGTACCACTACCAGGCGAAGATGAAGGCAGTGGCCACCTGCGCACCATCGGCAGAGGTGATCGCCCGCACGGTGATCGGGCCGTTGGCCACCCACGATGCGGTGGACCATACCAGCACCGTGGAGGTCCATGATGTGGACGGCCGCCACCTGGCCACCGCCACCATCACCTGGCAGGTGAAGAAGTGGGACAAGGTGCGCACCAAGGTGTGACCATGGAGCAAGAGCGCATCACGATCGCCACCTTCCACGACCGGTCCTTGTTGGCCTTGGTCGAAGCGCACCTCCGCGAGGCGGGGGTCGCACACTGGTTGCTGGACGAGATCACCGTTCAGGTCGCCCCGCACCTGGGGCCCGCCGTGGGAGGGATCCGGTTGCAGGTGGCTCTCGCGGACCGGGAGCGTGCGGCTGCCATCATACGCGAGCTTGGGGTGGAGGAAGATCGGCCGGCCGGCGGCAGCATCATGTTGGAGGCGTTCAACTCCCGGACACGTGGCCTGCCGTTGATCGGCCGCCTCAGGGTGGAGTGGCGGTTGATGCTGGTCGGAGCGACGGGCCTGGGCCTGATCAGCGCCTTGGTGTACCTCACGCTTGCACCCACCAGGTCAGAAATGCTCCAAGCGCACGAGTGGTGCGTGGCCGGCATGGAGGCCGAAGGAGCGCCCCTCGCACCGAACACCACGGGACCGGCCTTTCGCTTCGTGATGGCCGGATGTCCGGAACGCATCCGGTTCCACAACGATGGCCGGGTGCTCCTTCCCGGCATCGACACGGATGAAGTGGAGGCCACGTGGCGCTTGGAGGGGAAGTGGTTGGTGATCGAAGCGGCCACCGACCTGCCTCACCTGTACAATGGCGTGTATGCCTTCCGGGTCGACGGGAACCGGCTGGCCCTGCGGTCGAAAAGGATCTCGGTCCGGTGTGGGCGTGACGTCACCGTGGAGAACCTGTTCCGGGGCCTGCACTGACCGAGCGATCAGCGCTCAGTAGTCATCCTCCTGCTTGTCCTGCTTGTTGCCGGTGCCCAGGCGGTAGGCCACGGTGAGGGCGTACACCACGTTCTGGATGCGGGTGAAGCGCTCGAACGGCGTGATGCTGGTCTGCGCGCGCACATCGAATTCCCAGCGTGGGCCTTCCATGCCCATGCCCACCAGGGCGCTGAACTGGAACTTGCGGCCGTTGGGCGGCATCTGGTAGCGGCCATCGATCAGCAGCTCGTTGTCCACCCATTGCTTGTAGGTGCCGCCCACGAAGTAGCCCAGTGCGGGGCCGGCCAGCAGGAACATGCCGCCGGGTTCCTTGTCCATGCCCACCTTCAGCAGCAGCGGCATCTCGATGTAGTTGAGCCGGCTCTGGGTGCGCACCTGCTGGGCGGGGTTGCGGAAGGCGAAGCCCTTGGTGATGAACAGGAACTCGGGCATGAAGGTGAGCTGCGGGTGCATGCCGAAGTCGAAGGACCAGCCCACCACCAGGCCGGGCATCAGGTTGCTGGTGTTCTGGAACAGGCCGCCCACGCTTTGTGTGGCCAGGCCCAGGCCCAGGCGCGGCCCCATGCGGTCTTGTTGTGCGAAGGTGGCGGTGCCGGCCAGCAGGGCGGTGGCCAGCAGGAGGGAGGTGCGTCGCATGGCCCAAATATCGGGCACGCTTCGGCAGGTGCGCGCAGCTCACCCGCGATCCTTCAGCGCGGCCATGTGCAGCACGGCCTCGGCGCAGTCCACGCCCTTGTTGCCCAAGGCGCCACCGCTGCGGGCGCGCGCCTGCTCAATGGTATCGTCGGTGAGCACGCCGAAGATCACCGGCACGCTGAACTTCAGTCCCACGTCCATCACGCCCCGGGTCACGCCCTGGCACACGTAGTCGAAGTGGGGGGTCTCGCCGCGCACCACGCTGCCCAGACAGATCACCCCGTGCAGGCCGCCGCGCTCCAGCAGGAATTGCGCACCGGCGGGGAGCTCGAAACTGCCGGGCACCCACTCCTCCACGATGTCGGCCGGGGCCACGCCGTGCTGCAACAGGGTTTCCCGGGCGGCCTTGCGCAGGCTGTCGGTGATCGCCAGGTTCCAGCGGCTCACCACGATGGCGAAGCGGCGGCCCGCACCGCTGGGCACGGCCTTGTCGGTGGCCTGGTCGGATGCCCGATGCTGCTCGGTGGCCATGGCGGGGGCTCAACCGCCCTTGGCCTCGGCGTAGCCGGCGTACTTGCGTGCCTGCTCCACGTCGGCGCTCTTGGGGAACTCGTTCACGATGCGGCTGAAGGCGCGGCGGGCGGCCTTCCAGTTGCCGGCCTGGTGGTGCAGGATGCCGGCCTTCATCAGGAACATCGGCGTGGTGAGGTCGTTGACGGCCATGCCGGCGGCGCGCTCGAAATGCCCCACGGCATCGTCGCGGCGGTCCAGCTCCACCAACGCATCGCCGGTGGCGCCTTCGGCCATGGCCCGCAGCACGTCATCCTTCACCTTGGCCTTGGCGTAGTGGTCGATGGCCAGCTCGTACTCGCCGCGCTGCATGCTGATGCTGCCCAGGTAGAAGTGGGCCAGCTTGCCGGCGGGGGTGCCGCCGTAGTTGCTGGCGATCTCCGCGAAGCCGGGCCACTGGTCATCGCCCAGCTCGGCGCGGTCCAGGCTGTCCACCTCGAAGTAGTACTCGGCCTTCCACATCAGCTCGCTGGCCTCCTTGGCGCGGGGCTCCGCGTAGAAGTTGCGGTAGGCCAGCACCCCCAGGACCACCACGATCAGGCCCACGGCCACGTAGGTGAGGGTGGTCTTGTGCTTGTCCAGGAAAAGCTCCGTGCGGGAATAGACCTCGCCGAGGTCAAGGTCCTGCTTGCCTGCGGCGGTCTCCGATTTCTTGCTCATCAGTGCGTGGGCTGCCAGCGGCCGATGGAAAAGGCCGTTTTCAGCGAGGCGCAAAAGTAAAGGTTTCGCCCACTTGGCAAGGATGGGCGCAACGGGCTCTGCACAGGCGATCGTTCATGGGCCGGGTTCGCGGGCCGGGCGTCGGCGATCAGGGACGGGTCACGGTCACGGTGGCATGTGCCGTCTCCGGATCGATCGGGACCAGCGCGGTGCGGAACGTCCTCCGTTGTGAAGGCGATCCCGACCGGCGGGAAGGGAGAGGCCTGCAAGGGGCGGGGGGCGTCATTGTGGCCGATAAGCACTTCGGTCTCAGCTGATCATAACTTAACATAATGTAAATTATGCGCCGAGCTGGATCCAGTCCAATAGACCCGGCCTGGGTTGCACGCCGGCACCCGTGCGCCCGGTCACGGTCATTCGGCCATCAGCAATGGCCAGCCCTTGGAATGGATCGTTGCGCACCAGCCACGGGCCGTCCAGGTCGGCCAGATCGGCCAACCCGGACAACTGGGCCATAACGGCACTGCCCAGGGAACTCTCGCTCATGGAACCCAGCATCACGCGCATGCCCAGCGCCCGGGCCCGCCGGGCCATGGCCACCGCCACATCGGGTCCGCCGCACTTCATCAACTTGATGTTCACCCCGCCGAAGCTGCCGGCCGCGCGCTCCAGGTCGTCCGGTCCCTGCACGCTTTCATCCGCATACACCGGCACGTCGGTCAGCTCGCCCAATTGCCGGTGAAGGTCCCAGCGGTCGGCGGCGAACGGCTGCTCGATCCCCACGAGGCGCCCTTCCCCGGCCATGCGCACCATGTCCAGCGCCTGCCGCACATCGGTCCAGCCTTGGTTCGCGTCCAGGAACAACCGCCGATCGTCCAGGGCCAGCACCTGCTCCATGGTCCGGCGGTCGAGGCCGGAGCCCAGCTTCACCTTCAGCACACGGGAGCGCGGCAGCTCGCCCAGTTTGGCGGCGA
>JAVFAQ010000282.1:0-4214 GCA_034002325.1 Flavobacteriales bacterium
CTCCGACGCAGTGCCTCAGGTCCTGGGTCCCTCAAGCAGTGTGTTCTTCTCCGGCAGCACCACGGGTGTGGGCGACGTCGGCGGCTTCGGCGCCCCCCTGGGCTGGGAGGCCTTCACGCTCACGGAGTGCGTGCAGCAGCTCACCATCCGCTGGTGCGGCAGCGAGCCTGCCCGGGAAACCTTCTTCACCGGAGCGATGTTCGCCGCTTGCCCGCCGGGTGATGACTTCATCGCGGCCGATGTCTTCAATACGAGCTGCCCCAACGGCAGTGCGCAGGGCATCTTCAACGGCCCGCTGGCCGCCGGCACCTACTACATCACCATCCCGGAAATGCCGGAGTGGAACGCCTCCGGCCCGTACGCCATCGAGGTGATCGCCGGTGCCGCCTGCCCACCGCCGCCCGGCAGCGAATGCGCCGACTTCACCAGCGCCCCGGGCATCACCATTCCCACCTCTGGGTCGCCCAACGAGCATACCGACCAGATCGTGATCGGCACCCAGCCTCCGGGCACGGTCATCACCGACCTGAACGTGTTCGTGGACATCAGCCATACCTGGGCCAATGACATCCGCATCAGCCTCACCAGCCCCCTGGGCACCACGGTGGACCTGATCGGGCCGAGCTCCGGCTACTGCGGCTCCGATGACAACGTGTTCGTGGAGTTCGACGACGATGTGGCCGTTGCGATCGGGTCGACATGCCCCATGAACGGCACCTTCCGGCCCGCTTCCCCGCTGAGCGCCTTCTACCTGGAACCCTTGGAGGGCACTTGGACCATGACCGTGCGGGACATGGTCAGTGGCGACGGCGGCACTTGGAACAGCTGGTGCCTGATCCCCACCACCATGCTCCTGGAGTGTGAGGCCCCCACCGCCACCGCCACCATGGTGGAGAACTGCCTGGGCGGCAACTTCAGCGTGGACGTGGACGTGACCAGCACCGGCAGCGGCTCCACGGTGGACGTGGTGTACACCGTTGACGGCGGCGCGGCACAGACCGTGAGCGGCGTGGGCACGGGCACCACCACCATCGGTCCCTTCGCCTTGGGCAGCTCGGTGGCGGTCACCGTGGCCCACGAGAGCGACAACCTCTGCGACCTGGGCCTGGGGGCCTACACGGACACCGGCAACTGCCCGCTGTACGTGGATTGTGAAGGCGCACCATTGGCCCAGACGCACTGCTACGTGGCCAATGAGCTCACCACATGGAACTACGAAGGCAGCACGGGTGGTGCCGCGCTGCAGATCAGCTTCAGCGCAGGCTACATCGAGAACTGCTGCGACCGCCTCTACATCCATGATGGGGCCGACGCCAGCGGCACGCTGCTGTTCGACTCCTACGACCCGCTCTTCGTGGGCAGCAACCTGGCCGGCCAAACATTCGTCGCCACCAGCGGGCAGGTCTTCATGGACTTCGATTCGGACGGCAGCGTCCAATGCAGCGGCGCCAACGTGCCTTGGGAGTGGACCGTGGCCTGCTTCGAGCAGTGTGCGGGCACCCCTGACCCCGGCGCCACGATCAGCACCAATGCCAACGTGTGCGCCGGTGAGACCGTGGACCTGAGCTTGGAGAACAACGTGGTCGGCGCGGGCATCACCATCCAGTGGTACTCCAGCACCGATGGCGGTGCCACCTGGACGGCCAACGGCCCCACCACCCCCACCTGGAACGGTGTGACGATCACCGCCGAGACCAGCTTCTACGCCGAGGTGACGTGTGAAGGAGCCGACACCGGCAACAGCACGCCCGTGACCGTGGCCCTGAACCCGGCGAACGAGTGCTATTGCGACGTGGCCTTCACCACGGACGTGGAGCCGATCACCCTGGTGCAGTTCGCCGGCATCGACAATGCCACATGCGCACCGGTTGATTGCGACGGCCCGCTGATGGACTACACGGCCGGCACCCCCGGCAACGTGGACGCCAACGGCAGCTACACCATCGTGGTGAAGGGCAACACCGGTGGCAGCTGGACCAACCACTTCACCGCGTTCTTCGATTGGGACCAGGACGGCGTGTTCGAAAGTGTGAACCCCATCGGTTCGATCAATAGCTCCTCCGGTACCGATGCCATCCAGGCCAGCACCACCATCAACGTGCCCATCACGGCCCTGGGCGGCAGCACCCGGATGCGGATCGTGAAGAACTTCAGCACTTCGCCCACCAACCCGTGCGGCAGCTACGGCTTCGGCCAGGCCGAGGACTACACCATCCTCGTCACCGCTGCTCAAACCTGCGAAGGCGTCCCGGCCCCGGGTGCCACGATCAGCACCAACGCTGACGTGTGCGCCGGTGGTACCGTGGACCTGAGCGTGGAGAACCCCACCTTTGACCTCGGCATCACCTACCAGTGGTACTCCAGCACTGATGGCGGCGCCACGTGGACGGCCAACGGCCCCACCACCCCCGAGTGGAGCGGTGTGACGGTCAACGTGGAGACCAGCTTCTACGCCGAGGTGACGTGTGAAGGAGCCGACACCGGCAACAGCACGCCCGTGACCGTGGCCCTGACCCCGGCCAACCAGTGCTATTGCGCAGTGGTGCGCACCAACCCCTGCGATGAGTACATCGGGGATGTGCTCTTCGGCACCATCGCCAACACCGGCAACGGCTGCCCGGTATCGCCCGGTTACCAGGACTTCACCGCCATGAACACCACCGTGGAACCCGGTATGAGCTACCCGATCACCGTGGTGAACGGCGGCAACGTGTACAACGGCAACCAGGTGTATGTGTGGGTGGACTGGGACCAGAACGGTGTGTTCGAGGTGCCTGCCGAGCAATACCCGCTCACGCAGGCCGCCGGCACCTTCACCGGCACGATCGACGTACCGGCGGGCGCCACCTTGGGCGCCACCCGCATGCGCGTGCGCATGAGCTGGAACGAGACCCCGCTGCCGTGCGGTGCGCAGGGATACGGCGACATCGAGGACTACACCGTGATCGTGGGCGGCCCCATCCCCTGCGAGTACGACCTGGTGCTTGAGCTGCAGACCGACAACTGGGGCAACGAAACGAGCTGGGCGATCATCGACGACGGCACCGGCGCCACCGTGTGCAGCGGCAGCGGCTACCCGGACAACGCGATCGTGACCGAAACCTGCTGCGTGGCCGAGGGCTGCTACCGCCTGGAGGTCTATGACGCCTTCGGCGACGGCATGAGCCTGGGCGGCGGCACCTGGGACACCGGCGGTTATGTGCTGCGTACCGTGGACGGTGAGCGGATCATCGACAACGCCTACAACTTCTCGGCGTTCAACGGCGTCCTCAACACCACCATCAGCACCCTGGCCCCGGGCGAGAGCTTCTGCCTGCCCTTGGGCGAGGACCGGCCGATCCACACCAGTTGCGACCGCTTCTGGTGGACCAGCGGCAACTACTTGGTGGCCACCGAGAACGCGGCCGTGAGCGCCCAGTTCGGCGTGACCAATGAGACCAGCGGCTACGAGTTCTGGTTCTTCGACCCCAACGGCCAGGACGACTACAGCTTCCGCAAGTTCCGCAACCACGCCACCAGCGACGGCTTCAGCCCGAACAACGCGGTGCGTGCGGCCCACATCAAGCTCAATAACTGGGCGGCGGCCAACCACTTGCAGAACTACCGGATGTACAACGTGCGCATCCGCGGCGTGGTCAACGGTGACGAGCTGCCCTACGGCCCCGCTTGCCGTGTGGTGCTCGATCCCGAAGAGGCCGCCTGCACGCCCACCGGCCTGAACGACATCATCGGCCATCCGAACTTCAGCTGTGGCGTGAGCCGCACCTGGGGCGGGCCCAACAGCACGGCCAACCGGGTGTACGCCCGTTCCGTGGGTGGTGCCAACAAGTACGAGTTCGAGTTCAGCAACCCGGGCGAAGGCTACTTGGTGACCATGCAGAGCAACACGGTGATCCGTCACCTGAACTGGAGCAGCCAGCCGGCCCTGAACGTGGGCAGCATCTACCAGGTGCGCGTGCGTGCCAGCAAGGACGGCGGCGCCACCTGGTGCAGCTGGGGATGGACCTGCGACGTGACCATCGCCCCGGGCGTGGCCCCGGGCGGCGAGAACCTCGCGCTTGAAGGCGTGGGCGTGGCCATGTGGCCGAACCCGAACAACGGCCAGCAACTGTGGATGGAGATCGACGGTCTGACGGACGACATCCGGACGATCGCCGTGGACATCCACGACCTGAGCGGCAAGCGCGTGATCGCCCGTGAGGTGGCCCTGCCTG
>JAVFAQ010000283.1:0-4184 GCA_034002325.1 Flavobacteriales bacterium
GATCTCAAGGTCCTGCTGAGCCTCGGGGCATCGTACTACTTCCAAGGGCTGCTCGCCGAGGCCATCATGCACTACGATGCCGCGCTGGCCGCGTACGAACGCACCGATGAGCGTGCCGCGCAGGCTTATGCCCTGAACAACCTCGGCATCATCTACCGCATCCGCCGCGACCATGCCAAGGCGGTGCGCGCCTACGAGCGGTCGTTGGCGCTGAAGCGGGCGGAGGACGACACCCTGGGGGTGGCCACCACGCTCTACAACCTGGGCCTGGCCCATGCCTACCAGGGCCATGCGGAAGTGGCCGTGGCCCGGTTCGCCGAGGCCCGTACGCTTTTCCGGCAGCTGGGTGAGCATGATGAGGCGCTGCGCACCGATGTCAGTGAAGGGGTGGCGCTCTTTGCGATGGGCCGCCACGACGCGGCACGTCCGCTCTTGGAGCGCTGGCCCCACCTGCCCGAGCGCCATCTGGTGGAGCGGGCCTCCGCAGTGCTGTGCCTGGGCGAGGACGACCTGGCCCGGGGACGCATCGCCGGGGGGCTGCGCCGGTTGCATCAGGCCGAGGCGTACGTGGCGGGCAGCGGCCGGCTCGACCTGCAGCGCCAGGTGGCCCGGGCGCTGGCCCATGGCTACGATGGCATCGGCGATGCAACGCGGGCCGCCCCCCATTGGAAGGCCTACGCCATGCTGGGCGACACCCTGGCCGGTGAGCAGCGCCAGTGGGCCATCGAAGAGATGCGGGCCCGGTACGAGAGCCGCGAGAAGGACATGGTCATCCGGGCGCAGGAGGAGGCCCTGGAACTGGAGGCCGCACAACGCCGGCACACCTTCGCGATCGCCGTGCTGCTGGGCGCCCTGTTGGTGTCCGCAGCCCTTTACGCCCGCTCGCGCGTACGGCTCAACCGCCGGTTGCGGGCGGCGGTGGAAGGGCGCGAGTGGCTGCTGCGCGAGATGCACCACCGGGTGAAGAACAACCTGCAGATGCTCAACAGCCTGATCAGCATGCAGAGCCGGGCGGTGGCCGACCCCGCCGGCCGCGCCGCCCTGCAGCAGAGCCGGGCGCGGGTGCATGCCATCGGCCTCATCCACCGCTTCCTGTACGGGCGCGACGCCTTCCGCAGCATCCGCATGCGCCCTTATCTGGCGGAGCTCCTGGAGCAGATCGCCCAAGCGGCCGACCTCGACCGCCGGCGCGTGCGGCTGACGGCCGAGGTGGACGACATCCCGCTCGACGTGGACCTGGCCACGCCCCTCGGCCTGATCGTGAACGAGCTGGTGACCAACGCCGTGAAGCATGCCTTCCCGGGAGAGCGGACCGGCACGGTGCAGGTGGTGCTCCGCGATGCCGGCGGCAGCTTGGAGCTGATCGTGCGCGATGACGGCAAGGGCACCACGGACGATGGTCACCACGGCTTCGGACATACCTTGGTGCGCACCATGGCCCAGCGGCTCAACGCCGAGCTGGACATGGGGGCCGGGCCGGGCACGACCGTACGTGCCATCATACCCCTGAGCGGACATGGAAAGGAACCTGCGCATCTTGGTGGTGGAGGATGACCCGCTGATCGCTGCGGACATCTGCGGCTACCTGCACGAGCAGGGGCACCGGACGGTGGGCCCGGTGGCCGATCGCACGGCCGCCCAGGAGCTGGTCGCCCGCATGCGGCCCGATGCCGCCATCCTGGACATCAACCTGGGCGGCGAGGAGAACGCCGGCTGTTCGCTGGCCCGATGGCTGCGGGACCATCACCCCGTGCCCTTCATCTACCTCACCAGCTATGCCGACGAGCGCACCCTGGCCGAGGCTCGCGCCACGCACCCCGGTGGCTACCTGCTCAAGCCGTTCACCGGTGCGGACATCAAAGTGGCCCTGGACGTGGCCGTGGGCAATTGGCACGACGCGGACGGCCCGCGCGCCATGGCCTTCGACCCCGCCGCCGTGGACCGCCACCTGCCCGAGCCGTTGAGCGGGCGCGAGCGCGATGTGGCGCGCCATCTGTGCGAAGGGCTGGGGAACAAGGCCATCGGCGAGCGGCTCTTCCTCTCCGAGCATACCGTGAAGAGCCATTTGCGGCGCCTGTTCAGCAAGCTCGACGTGGCACACCGTACGGCGGCCGTGCATCGCTTGCGCACGCTCTCGCTGAAGCGGATCCATCCGAACGGATGAACGACATCCCGGCCGTTCACCGCAGATTTGCGCTGCCCGTGGACCCAAGTGCGGGCGGCACGCCATGAAGAAGTTCGTTCGTTACACCCTTTACACCCTGGGCGGCATCGCCGTCGTGGTCGGCGGCATGGCCGCATACGTGCGCACCGCCTTGCCCAACGTGGGGGCCGCACCGGAGATCACGGTGGAGATCACCCCCGAGCGGGTGGAGCGCGGCCACTACCTGGCCTGGCACGTGATGATGTGCATGGACTGCCACAGCGAACGCGACTGGAGCCTCTTCAGCGGGCCGCCCACACCGGGCACCGAAGGCGTGGGCGGTGACGTGTTCGACGAGCGCATCGGATTCCCGGGGGTCTTCCTGTCGCGCAACCTCACGCCCGCCAGCCTGAAGGACTGGAGCGATGGCGAGATCTACCGGGCCATCACCATGGGCGTGAAGAAGGACGGCGAGCCCATCTTCCCGGTCATGCCCTGGATGAACTACGGCAGGATGGACGATGAGGACATCCATGCGGTGATCGCCTATCTGCGCACGCTGGACCCTGTGCCCGCCGACCACCCGACGGGACGTGCCGACTTCCCCATGAGCCTGATCATGCGCACGCTGCCCGTGAGGAACACGCCCGGCAAGCGCCCCGACCCGATCACCCAGCCGGTGGCATACGGGGAATACATCCTCAATGCCGCGGCCTGCGGGGACTGCCACACCCGGTTCGAGAAGGGCGAGTTCACCGGTCCCTTCCTGGCCGGCGGGCGCGAGTTCGTGCTTCCGGGAGGCATCCTGCGCACGCCCAACCTCACGCCCCACGAGACCGGCATCGGCGCATGGACCCGGGAGTCCTTCATCGCGCGCTTCAAGCAGTACGAGGAAGGCCACTACGTGCCGCACCAGGTGGACCCGGGCGACTTCCAGACCATTATGCCCTGGATGATGTATGCCGGGATGACCGAACAGGACCTCGGCGCCATCCACGACTACCTGCGCACCGTGCCGCCCGTGGAGAACAGCGTGGTCCGTTTCGAGGCCGCCCAATGACCGCCGAGGACCGGGAGGAGAAGGTGTCCACCTGGTGCCCGCCGATCCCAGCGACCGTGCGAAGCAGGCGTACGACCCCACGAATACGGTGATCCCCGTAGCGGATCACGGAAGGCAACGGATGAAGTCCCCCCGTTGAGCGAGGAAGGTTTGCCAAAACCTTCCGTAGTGTCCACCCACACACCATCGAAAGGCGTTTATCGTCCCTCCATCCCGGCGCTGATCCTGCTCGCCCTCACCGGGTTGCTGGGGCTCGCCACCTATGGACAGGACGATGGCCAGGAGTACCGGGTGCTGAACATCCGCGACGCGGACAACACCACCCGGCACATCCACTCGTGGGTGGACCTGGCCCCGGACCAACGCACCCTGGCGGTGGCCCCCACGCAGTCCTTCCCGTTCCGCTTCTACGACATCGCCGAGCAGCGCATCACGCGCACGCTGGGCATCGGCAACTGGTACGGAGGGGCGCGCAGCAGCTTCAGCACCCGGGGCACCTACCTGGTGCTGCAGCAGATGTTCTACCAAGACCTGGCGCCCAACAAGGTGCGGGCGGTGAAGTTCGAGGTGGTGGAAGTGGCCACCGGCCGAACGGTGTTCAGCGCATCGGACCTGTACGCCGCGGCATTGGCGCCCGATGAAAGCACCCTGTACGCCCTGGGCCCGGGCGGCCTGCAGGTGACGGACCTCGCCACGGGCCGGCCGGACAAGGCGCGCCACCTGGAGCGGCCGGGCCATGCGTTGGCGGTGAGCACCGACGGCCGGCATGTGGCCGTGGCGCACAAGCCCACCCGCGAAGAGCTGGCGGCGATGCCCTCGGTGCGCAATGACAAGGACGCGCTCAAGGCACTGGCCAAGACCGGCAACATCGTGGTGGTCCATGACGCTGCCACCCTCGAGCCGGTCCACACCCTCGGTGAACCCTTCGACAAGGTCTTCCGCCTGCAGTACAGCCCCGACGGCAAGGACTTGTGGGTCCAT
>JAVFAQ010000284.1:0-4176 GCA_034002325.1 Flavobacteriales bacterium
GATGGTGTTGAACAACGTTGAACGTCGCCTGCGCCACAGCCAACTGCGACATGCTCCAGTACAAGATGAGCCAAGCACTTCTCATGGTCTGCACGAATGTACCGTGAGCGGCGCGCCACTTGCGCACCGCTCACGAGCTACATCCTACCGTTGCACGGTCAGTTTCACCACGTCCAGCTTGTACTCGCCCTGCAATAGCTCACAGGTGTACAGGCCATTCGCCAAGCCATTCAGGTCGAGCTCCTGCAACCGTTGCCCTGAAGCCAAGCGGTAGCGGCGTACTTCGCGGCCTTGGGGATCGCTGATGCGCAACCATGCGGCATCATCCAACTCCATGTTGATCACCACCCAGCTTTGGCCCGTGGTGGGGTTCGGGTGCGCTTCAAGCAAGGGCCGGGCTGTCGGCCGGGGCGCCTTGTCCGGCGCCCAGGTAAGGCGCTTGCTGCCATCGGGGAGGTCCGCGAAGGGCACTTCATACGTCTCACCCAAATGGTAGCGGATGGCCCAGGCCATGGCCGCACCGGGATCATACGCACTGGCCATGGTGGCCAACTGCGCTCGCTGCCCGGCATCGGCCTGCGGCCAATCGCCGTCCAGCGCTTGGTCCATGGAGTAGAGGTCGCGCAGCATCTCATGGCCATCGTCCCGCACAGCTTGCAGGCTGTCCAACCAGGCGGTGGCCAAGGTGTATTGATCACGCTCCTGGGCCATGCTGGCAAGCAGGTAGAGGTCGGTGTGGTCGGGGTGAGCAGCCAGCATCGCATAGAGCGAATCATGCGGCGCGGCCAGCAGGGAATCGGCCGCGATGGCATCAAACGCAAGCACCTTGGCGCGGGCCTTTTCCATGGCGCGCAGCTCCACCTCCTGCCGCAGCAGGTCCTTCACGGTGGGCCCATTGCCCGCGTTCTGCACAATGGCCAGCATGTACTCGTTCAGCAGGCCGCTGTGCTCCACGGCGCGCAACACTTGCGGGGTAAGGCGCGCATTGCCCAGCAGCACTTGGGTCAGGTGCCAGGGGTCCATGGGTTCGGTGCGGGCGATCACCCGCAACAGCACGGCGTCGCTCAAGGGGCAGCGGGCCAGCAGGTAGTCGCGCAGGGTATGGCTGGGCAGCCAGGGATCGTCCTGCCCGATGGCCTCAATAATGTCCTCGCGCTCGCCGGTATCCACCGTGCCGGTGAAGTAGGCCTGGGCACTGTTCAATTGCGCGGCGGCCAGCACATACGCCGGGGTGCCGGTGCCGCCACCGCCGCCGGTGTGCGGCAGGAGGCCCTTGCCGCAGGCTTCGGCTTTGATGAATTCGTCCATTGCGTTGATCTCAATGTCCGAGTAGTAATCGCTCGGGTTCAGCGGATCGCACTCGGGTACGCTATGCCGAAGATAGTTGAAGTGCGGCGCCGTGGGGCCGGTGGGCTGCACGGTGCTGATGGTGATGCCGTTGACCAGGCCGGGGTAGAAGCGGTTGGCGGCGAGCTGGGTAAGCGGGTGAACCGCCCCGCCATAGAACCCCTGCGCCTTCTTGATGTAGGTGTTGTTGCCCAGCGCGTAGTCCAGGATGCAGTCGGTGTAGTCGCCACAGAACAGTTGCAGGCCCTGCATTTCGGTCTCCGGCGTATTGCCCTTGTGGCGCCCCACCACGTAGGTGCCGGCGTTGAGGCCGTTGAAGGTGTTGTTGTAGATGCGGTCCTCGGCACGCACATCGCCGATGAAGTGGATGCCCACGCTGCCGTTCACCATCTGGGCACCATGGAAGTTGTTCTCCTCCACGAGGTAGGTGTTGCTTTGGTGCAGGGTAAGGCCGGCGGGGGTGAGCGTGGGCGCGGAGCTGCCGGGCACGAAGAAGTGGCTGCGGCTCACCTCCGGCGCGGTGCAGGCCATCATGTAGGCGCCCACGATGTTGTCCCGGAACCAGCTGCGCCGCACGTTGGCCTTGCGCAGGGTGCCGGTGGCGGCCACCACGCCTATGCTCAGGTCCTGGAACAGGCTGGCGTCCGGCGTGCTGCTGCCCTCCACATCGAAGCCGGCCATGAGCGCCAGCACGCCCCAGCCCCGGTTGAGCGCGGGGAACTGGGCAGGCACGTGGTTGATGAAACGGCACTGCTGGAGCTTGATGCCCTGCACGTCGAACAGGTGGGCATGGGCGTAGGGGTGGGCGCCGGCCGGCCACTGGGCGGTGGTCTCGAAGGTGCAGTTGAAGAAGTTGCTCCGGTGGGGCATCACCGCACCGGCGGGCGATGTGCGCTGGTAGCGTTCGATATGCACGCCGGTGATGCAGTTGCGGAAGGTGCAGTGGTAGGCACGCAGGTAGCCACCGAAATGGCCGGGCACGGCGTAGCCCTGCTCGTTCACCCGGGCGCACCACACACCGGTCTCGGCATTCTCCACGGTGCTGGTGGTGATCCGCAGCACCCCCTGGTGGGCAGCGGCCTGCAGGGGGTCCGTGGAGGTGCCCTCCACGCGGATGCCCTTCCAGCGGGTGCCTTCGCAGGCCGTGGTGAAGAGGCAGTCGGTGCATACCAGGGAGGCGCCGGCCTCGATCACGAGTTCGGCATCCTGCCCGAACAGGAACTCCATATTGTTGGCTATCACGTGGGCGCCGGTGGCTATGCGCAGCTCGGTGGCAACATGGACCGGCGCTGACGTGTTCCAGAACGCATTATCACCGGGTTCCCATGTGAGGTCGCAGTCCTCTGCTGTGATCACGGCGCTGCGGTCGCGGGCCAGCACCAGGTCCTCGCAGCACGCCTGCGTGGCCAGTAATGCGGCATGGGTGCTGGACACGGCCCGGCGGTTCACCAATTTGAACTTGGTGAGGGGTGAGTTCGCTTCCGTGCGGTAAGCCACGGTAGACAGGTCCACCACGCCGGGCTGCCAGTTGGCGGGGTCCGGGTTGTCCGGGTCCAGGAAGGCGCCCAACCAATACCCATCGGCCTCGGCACCGATCACGTACAATGCGTTGCCCGTGCCATTGGGACCCACGTTGATGCCCATCTGGGTGTCGACCAACTTCCGGGTCTCAGCTGGCACATCGATCGGGAGGAATGCATGGTAGGTGCCGGGGTCGCCCATCTGCCAGGCCAGGTCGATGTAGCCGAAGTTGCTCTGCGGGCCGCCGCTGTTGGGATAGGCATGGTCCGGTGATTTGACGAAGTAGATGTACCGGCCGTTGGGTGAGAACTCCAAGCCACAGACGGCGGGACGAGTGACCGGGTTGCCCTGCCCATCCAGCGGAGGCAGGTCGGCTGCTGGATACAGGTCCAGTGAGTAGGTGAATGGATTGGCATTCGGTAGGTGGGCGGGTACAATGTTGGACGACACGCCTATGGTCGCACCCGGCGTGATGTTGAACACCCAGTGGTTGACACGGGTCTGGTGTCCCGTACTGCCGCCGAGTTCATCATACGGACCAGTAGCGTAACTGGAAATAGCGACTTGAAGCGTGTACCCGTTCCTGTGCAGGGCGATCTCACCCCGCTGTGAAAAATCCCAATCCACAATGGTTGTTACCGGGTCCAAGTAATATGGCCAACGTACGGCGCCCGACGGTCCAGCCAGCTTGATGATCCCAGTACCATCCACTTGAAGCATCACCAATCCTTGGTTGCAGCGAACCACCATGAGGTGCCGTCCAGCAGGGTCGACCTGTATGGAGGTGGCATAAATTGCCTCGTCGATTTCAACGGCTCCTAAGTAGATCACGCCATCCTGAAAATACCCGCCTTCATCCGAGGGGTCGTGTTCCGGTAGTACATCCACTTCGCTCCAAGATGAAACACCGGATAGGGAATAGCCCTCCTCCAGCCTTTCAAGCCAAGTAAGGAAGCGGCCATTGACACGTGCCATGCACGCATCATCATATACTGGCAAATTGCTGGGCAGAGCCATGTCCAGAACACCCCAGCGCAACATGCATGGGTGTTCTGCGGCGGCCATTCCTTGTGTGGTGGTGAAGAACAAGGAGACCACGTAGTATCGTGTGCAACTACCTGGTACTGGAATGACATGCACTTCTTCACCACCGAAGAAGCACGCCTCACAATCACGGTCGATGGGATCCGCGGCCGCATCCGCGATCAGCAGGCCATCCCCGTTGAAGACCTGATCATCCACTATGAAGAACTGTACGTTGCCTTCAGCATCGTACTGCACGTTCTGGGTCCGCTGGGCCACTTGGCC
>JAVFAQ010000285.1:0-4169 GCA_034002325.1 Flavobacteriales bacterium
GGGTCGCTACGGATCTTCAACCGATGGGGTCGAAAGGTTTTCGAGACCGATACGTTGCGACCGTGGGATGGGACCATCGGCGGCAGTGCCGTGCCCGAAGGGGTCTACATGTATGTCCTGGAGCTTGATGGCCGGCATTATAGCGGGCACGTTACTGTTCTCAGGTGAGCCGAGGGCCTGGTCCGCCCAGCCCGCTTTGCCAGGTGGTGCGCTCCTTTCCCACGCCTCCCCGCCCACGATCCCCTACCTTTGCCGCCTTTCCCACTTACCGGGCACCGGCCCTTCCCGCGCTTCCGCCCCCTTTCCCCCGTTCCTTTTCCCATGGCGACCTTCGAAGCGCTGGGCCTGCGGCCCGAACTCTTGCGTGCCCTTTCCGACATCGGCTTCACCGCCCCCACGCCCGTGCAGGAGCAGGCCATTCCGCTGCTGCTCAAGAGTGCGCACGACGTGGTGGCCCTGGCCCGCACCGGCACCGGCAAGACCGCCGCCTTCGGCCTGCCCCTGCTGGAGTTCCTCGATCCGCAGGACCCCACCGTGCAGGCCCTGGTGCTGGCCCCCACGCGCGAGCTGTGCGTGCAGATCGCCGGCGACCTGGGGCGCTTCTCGGCCCACATGGGCGGCACCCGCATCGTGGCGGTGTACGGCGGCGCCAGCGTACGCGACCAGGTCCGCGCCGTGCAGCGCGGCGCCCAGATCGTGGTGGCCACCCCCGGGCGCCTGCTGGACCTGATCGGCCGCGACGTGCTGGACCTTTCCACCGTGGACGTGGTGGTGCTGGACGAGGCCGACGAGATGCTCAACATGGGCTTCCAGGACGACCTGGCGGAGATCCTGCAGAGCACCCCGGCCGACAAGCGCACCTGGCTCTTCAGCGCCACCATGGGCAACGAGGTGCGCCGCATCGCCAAACGCTTCATGCGCGACCACGAGGAGGTGAACGTGGGCCGCGAGGAGGGCACCGCCGAAGCCATCCAGCACCAATATGCCGTGGTGCAGGCACGCGACCGCTACGCCGCCCTGAAGCGCTTCATCGACGCCGAGCCCGAGCTCTTCGGCATCGTCTTCTGCCGCACCAAGCACGAGACCCAGGACCTGGCCACCGCGCTGATCAAGGACGGCTACAACGCCGATGCCATCCACGGCGACCTGAGCCAGGCCCAGCGCGACCAGGTGATGGGCCGCTACCGCGCCCGCACCCTGCGCCTGCTGATCGCCACCGACGTGGCCGCGCGCGGGATCGACGTGCATGAGGTGACCCACGTGTTCCACTTCGACCTGCCCGGCGAGGCCGAGAACTACACCCACCGCAGCGGCCGCACCGGTCGCGCCGGCCGCACCGGGATCTCGCTCAGCATCATCGGTGTGCGCGACATGGCCAAGGTGCGCCACCTGGAACGCGCCCTCAACGCCCGCTTCACTTACGTGCGCGTGCCCGGCGGCGCGGAGATCGTGAAGCAGCAGGTGAAGGCCCACATGCAGCGCCTGAAGACCGTGGAAGTGGACAGCGTGGCCCTGGCCGACCTGCTGCCCGAGGCCCGCGCCGAGCTGATGGACCTGGGCAAGGAAGAGCTCATCGACCGGTTCATGAGCCTGGCCTTCAACCGCATCATCGCCCAGCACCGCACGGCGTTCGACCTGAACGTGGACATGAGCCGCAAGGACCATAGCGCCCGGGCCGAGCGCCCCTCCTCGCTGGAGCGCTTCAGCACCGGCCGCCAGATGTTCATCAACCTGGGCACCGCCGACGGCTTCGACAAGGGCCGTATGTTGGGCTATATCTGCGGGGTGAGCGGCATCAGCGGGGAGTTCATCGGCCGCATGCTCATCAAGGACGTGTACTCCTTCATCGACATCGAGCCGGACCACTTCGAGCAGGTGTTGAACGCCTTCCAGGGCGCCAACTACAAGGGGCGCAGCGTGCGCGTGGACGCCGCCGCCGGGGCCAAGGGCGGAGGCGGCCACAAGGGCGGCCCCCGGCACCATGACGGCCCGCGCGAGGGCGGGCACCGCGGCGGCCATGATGGCGGCCACCGCGCCGAACGGCCGCAGGGCGGTTACCGCAGCAGCTACCGGCCCAACCGCCACCAAGGCGACGGCCACCGCAGCGATCGGGGCGGCCACCAGGGCTATCGCAAGAACGAGGGGTTTTATGAACCCCGCCCCAAATTCCCCCCCCGGAAGGAGCGCAAGGGCTGACCGCCCATGCGTGACCTGCCGTGTCTGATGTAGGTTTGGCACGCCGATCCCGCCCGGCCCAGGCAACCCCGGGCCGCCGGGAACGGTCATAGCAACATGGTGGTCGTGGCCCCCTGGGCCAGGCCGAAGCAGAACCCGACCGCGCACTTGGTGCCTGCCCGATAAAGCCCCGCCGCACATGGCCCGATCCCTGCCGATCCTTGTTCCTGTCCTCGCCCTGGCACTACCCCTGTCCACCATGGGCCAGGCGTTCAACATCACCCAAGGGTCGGGCACGAGCTGCTCCGGCCTGATCGAGGACAGCGGCGGGCCGGCCGCCGAGTACGGCGACAACGAGAGCTACACCTTCACCATCTGCCCGGACCAGCCCGGCAACGTGATCTACCTCAACTGGGTGATCTTCGAGCTGAGCACCCAGGGCCCGAACCCGGACAACCTGGCCATCTACGACGGGGACAACACAAGTGCCACGTTCATGGGGTCGTACACCGGCAACCAGCTCCAGGGCCTGATCGTGAGCGGCACGGTGTTCAACACCAGCGGCTGCCTCACCCTGGTCTTCACCTCCAACGGCAGCGGCACCGGCAATTTCGCCGCCGGCTTCCAATGCACCGTGCCCTGCGCCAACCCCACGGCCGTGGCCTCCATGGACGGGCCCGTGCCCAACCTGATCTGCCAGGGCGCCACGGTCTCCTTCGACGGCACGGCATCCACGGCGCAGGACGGCTACACCATCACCGAGTACCTCTGGGACTTCGACGATGGCACCACCGACAACAGCGGCCCGGTGGTGAGCCACACCTTCGCTGAGCCCGGCGAGTACGTGGTGCAGCTTTTCGTGACCGATGACAACGGCTGCAGCAACCTGAACCTGGTGGACCTGCAGATCCTGGTGAGCACCACGCCCACGTACAACATCACGGTGGACGAGGAGCAGTACTGTTCCGGTGCCGTGGTTACCGTCACCGGGCAGTACCAGCCCACCACTTGGACGGGCATTCCGGACGCCAACTTCGGTGATGGGGTGTACCTGCCGGACAACGTGGGCATACCGTTCACCTCCACGATGACCTTCACCCAGTTCGACCCGGGGCAGACCGTGACCAGCACGGACGACATCATCACGGTCTGCGTGGAGATGGAGCATTCCTTCATGGGCGACCTGGTGCTGCAGATCATCTGCCCCAACGGCCAGAACACCATCCTGCACCAGCAGGGCGGGGGCGGCACCTACCTGGGCGGCGCCTACGACCTGGACAACGATGCCAACCCGATCCCCGGCGAGTGCTGGGAGTACTGCTGGTCGCCCACCGCCACCAACGGCACCTGGGTGCAGGAGGCCCAGGCCGGCAACACCACCGTGGCCGGCACCCCGCCCAACGGCGCGTTGAACCCGGGCATCTATTCCAGCGTGCAACCGCTCTCCAACCTGGTGGGCTGCCCGTTGAACGGCGACTGGACCTACCAGAGCACCGACCTGTGGGGGATCGACAACGGGCACATCTGCTCCTGGTCCATCAACTTCAACCCCCAGATCATCCCCGACGTCACCCAGTACACCCCGTCCATCGGGGCCGGTAGCGACTCCTCCTACTGGCAGTCGCCGGTACCACCGGACAATGTCTCGGCCAACGGCGACACCATCACCTTCACGGTGACCACCCCCGGCCCGAACGAGTTCATCTACAACGTCATCGATGATTTCGGCTGCTCGTACGACACCACCATCGTGATCTTCGTGAACGAGCCCTTCCTGGTGGAGGCCGGCGACGATGTGACCGTGTGCGACGGGCCGGTGCAGCTCGAGGCCACCATCAACGGCCAGGCCGGCATCTGCACGTGGACCTTGGAAATGGAGGACAGCTGGGGCGACGGGTGGAACGGCGCCCAGCTCACGGTGAACATCGACGGGGTGGCCAACACGTACAGCGCGATGGGTACCGGGACCACCGTGGACCTGACCGTGCCGATGG
>JAVFAQ010000286.1:0-4148 GCA_034002325.1 Flavobacteriales bacterium
TGGCGATCACCGCCGGGGCGCCTTCGGCCAGTTCCCCCAGCACCGCGGCCTCGTGCCGGCGGAAAGCCTCCTCGCCATGCGCCACGATGTAGGGCAGCAACGGCCCCACGCGCGCCTCCACCACGCGGTCCAGGTCGATGAAAGGAAGCCCCAGCAGCGGCGCCAGGTGACGGCCCACCGTGCTCTTCCCGCTGCACATGAAGCCGATCAGGAACACCCGCATGATGGCGAAAGATCGCACCTTCGCGGTGACCGACATGAGGATCGAAGCCGTACACGACCCGCGCACGCTGCAACATTGGATGCGCCTGCCCTGGCGGATCTACAAGGACGACCCGAACTGGGTGCCCCACCTGAGGCAGGACATCGAAAAGGTCTTCGACCCCGCGCGCAACAAGCTCTTCGCCCAGGGCCGGGCGCAGCGCTGGGTGCTGTACGCCGAGGACGGCACGGCCATCGGGCGGGTCGCGGCCTTCATCAACCCGAAGACCGCCTACACCGAGAAGCAGCCCACCGGCGGCATGGGCTTCTTCGAGTGCATCGATGACCAGGCCGCCGCGGACCGCCTGCTGGACACCGCGCACCACTGGTTGAAGGAGCACGGCATGGAGGCCATGGACGGACCGATCAACTTCGGCGACCGCAACATGTTCTGGGGGGTGCTGATCAAGAACTTCACCGACCCGCCCATCTACGGCACCAACTACAACCCGCCGTACTACCCGCGGCTGCTGGAGAATTACGGCTTCCGGACCTGGTTCAACCAGCTGTTCTTCCACCGCTCGGCCCAGGTGCCCGCCCAGCCCATCTTCCACCGCAAGTACAGGCAGCTCATGGCCGACCCGCGCTTCACCATGCACGACGGGCGCGGCCGCACTTTGGAGCAACTGGCCCGTGACTTCTGCACCGTGTACAATGCCGCCTGGGTGGACCACGACAACCACAAGCCCATGGAGCTGGCCGTGGCGCGCAAGATCGTGCGGGCCATGAAGCCCGTGATGGACCGCCGCCTGCTGATCTTCATCCGCTACGACGATGTGCCCGTGGCCATGTACATCAGCCTGCCCGAGCTCAACGAGATCTTCCGCCACGTGAACGGCGACCTCAATTGGATCGGCAAGCTCAAGTTCCTCTGGCACAAGTGGCGCGGCACCGTGCAGACCATGACCGGCATCGTCTTCGGCGTGGCCAAGGAGTGGCAGGGCAAGGGCCTCGAAGGCGCGCTGATCGTGTACGCCGAGAAGCACATCGTGGACAGGAAGCTGTACAAGGACACCGTGCTCACCTGGATCGGCGACTTCAACCCGCGCATGCTCACCGTGTGCGAGCGGCTCGGCGCGGTGAACTACCGCACCCTGGCCACCTACCGCTACCTCTTCGATCGCACCATCCCCTTCGAGCGCCACCCCATCATCGGGAACAAGGAAGATTGACCGGTTGGGCTTTTGCCCCGGATCGTTACTTTTGCGCTCCCATTGCCGAAGGGGGTACCACCCCGGGACGATGGATCGATCCTGTAGCTCAGCTGGTAGAGCACAACACTTTTAATGTTGGGGTCCTGGGTTCGAGCCCCAGCGGGATCACCGAAGCCCTGGCGAGAGCCGGGGCTTTTTCGTGGGCCGTGGGGGGCGAGAAGCCTGCCCCGCACATGCTGCGGGGAGCCCCGGCGGGACCACGCGGAACGGGGAGGACGGGACGCATGGTCGTGGATGGCGGGCATCCCGCGCCCCGGCCGGTGCGGTCGATCGGCCCACCAGGCTACGGCATCCACCGTATATCGGGCGACCGGGGTCCGGGGCACGATCGTTGTACGCACATTTGTACATGCCCAAGGGTGGAAGCAAGCGGTCCCCGGGTCCCGAGCGGGTCCAAAAGAGCGTCGGTGAAATACCGGTGGACCCCGCCCACGCCTTCCAGTTGATCGCGTTGGACGATCGGACCTTGAGCGCATGGCGTGCCGCCATGGAGGCCGGCCCCGTGGTCACCGCGCAACGGATGGCCGAGCTGGCCGCGGCACGGCGCCGGCAGTTGGCCGCCAAGAAAGGAAAGGGCGAACGCCGGTGATCCACCGCCAACTATATTTGCGGCCCCTTGCCCAGGTGGTGAAATTGGTAGACACGCTACTTTGAGGGGGTAGTGCCTTAACCGGTGTGCTGGTTCGAGTCCAGTCCTGGGCACCGAAGTCGACCCGGAAGGCCCTGCGAAAGCGGGGCCTTCCGCTTTTTGCGGCCGCCCGACGCCCGGTCGGGCCTGCTCCGGTCCGGGAGCCTACTTTCGCCCGATGCCCGATCGTCCATTGTCCGGCCTGCGCGTGGTGGAGACCGCCGGGGTGTTGGCCGGTCCGGCGGTGGGCATGTTCATGGCCGAGCTGGGCGCCCATGTGGTGAAGGTGGAGAACAAGCGGGCGGGCGGCGACATCACCCGCCAGTGGAAGCTGCCCGAGGAAGACCCCGCCAGCCCGGTGAGCGCCTACTTCAGCAGCGTGAACCACGGCAAGGAGCATCGCCTCATCGACCTGAAGGACCCCGCCGGGCAGGCCGAGGCGCATGCGTTGATCGCGCAGGCCGACATACTGCTCACCAACCATTTGGCCGCCGATGCCGTGAAGCTGGGCCTGGAGCGCGAGCGGCTGCGCAACCTCAACCCCCGCCTGGTCCATGGCCACATCACCGGCCACCCGGGCGACCCGCAGCGGCCCGCGTTCGATGTGGTGCTGCAGGCCGAGTGCGGCTACATCGGCATGACCGGCACGGAGGCCGCGCCCGCCAAACTGCCCGTGGCCATGATCGACATCCTGGCGGCGCACCAGCTCAAGGAGGGCCTGCTCGTGGCCTTGATGCAACGTGAGCGCACCGGTCACGGGGCCTACGTGGAGGTATCGCTGGAAGAGGCCGCCCTCACCGGCTTGGTGAACCAGGCAAGCAACCTGCTCATGGCCGGGCATGTGGCGCGGCCACTGGGCACCCTGCACCCCAACATCGCCCCGTACGGCGAGCTCTTCACCTGTGCCGATGGCGGGCGGGTGGTGCTGGCCGTGGGCAGCGATGCCGCCTTCCAGGGCCTCTGCCGGGTGCTGGGGCTGGCCGCCCTGCCCACCGATCCCCGCTTCGCCGACAATGCCCGGCGGGTGCGCCACCGCCATGCGCTCGCCGGGCTGCTGGCCCCGGCCGTGGCCGGCCACGAACGCGACGACCTGTTGCGGGCCCTGCGGGCGGCGGGCGTACCGGCCGGTGCCGTGCGCGGCATGGACGAGGTGCTCGCCTCGCCGGCCGCCCGGGCCATGGTGGTGGAGGAGACCATCGACGGGGCGATCACGCACCGGCTGCGCGGGAACGTGTTCCGCATCGGGCCGTTGTGAGCCGGCGGGGCCTTCACCCCACCACGCTCACGCGCCCCACCGCCTGGCGCAGGTCATCGCCCACGAGCATGACCATGTACACGCCCGCCCCCCACCGCCGCCCATCGAGCGTGGCGCGGTCGCGACCATGGAGCGGAACGGCTTGCACCAGGCGCCCCGCGGCGTCCAGCACGTGGATGGCCGCATCGGCCAAGGGCGGGGCGTGCAGCCGCACCTCGAAGGGGCCATGCGTCGGGTTGGGCACGATCGTTCCGGGCCGGGCCGCGGCCTCCTCCTCCACCCCCACCTCCGCGCAGGGCGCATAACCGCCATCGAAAACGGTGACGTTCACCCCGGGGCTGAGGAAGTTCCGCAGCTTCTGCGAGGCGATGTTCGGGTTGAGCGTCCAGTGGTGCGACATCTTACCGTACTTGTCCGGTTGGTCCGGTCCCGACCCGCCCAGGTCGCAGCCGTCCACCGTGCAGCACGACAACCCACCGGTGAGCGTGCCCACCACGCGCCCTTGGGGGTCGAAGAACGGCGAACCCGACGAGCCGCCTTCGGTGACACCGTGCCCGTTGTCCGTGGCGCTCCAATGCACCAGCCAATGCGAGCCGGTGCCCAGCCACCAGGTGGTGGTGGTGAGCGGCGTGGTACAGGTGCTGATCCGCTTCTCGTTGCCGCCGGGGTGATGGATCCCCACCCCGCCGGTGCCTGCCGTGCCCGTGGCGTCCCAGCCGGCGTAGTACGCATTGAAGTCCTCCGGCACATCATCGGTCAACTGCAACAGCACGAAGTCCGAGCCCATTTC